>NZ_JBHUAL010000041.1:0-45720 GCF_042789775.1 Kitasatospora sp. NPDC056800
AGCACCACCGCGAGGGCGGCGGCGGGCCGCCCGGCCGCCGCCGGACGGGCGGCGGCCCGGCGGAACGCGCCGAACCGGCCGGCCGCACCCGCCGCGTCGGTGCCGGCGGGCTTCGCCGCCCGGTCCGTCGCGGGGGCGGCGGTGGCCAGCGTCTGTCCGCGGCGGCGCTGTGGCAGGCCGCTGTCGGTCGTCCGGACGGGCGCGGCCGGCAGCGCGGGCGCGGTGGCGGTCCGCGTCCCGGCCGCGGCCTGCGCCCCGACGCGGGTCCGCTGCGCGGAGGGCGCCGGAGGCAGGGAGGCCGGGGCGGGGCGCGCCGAGGTGAGCGCGGGGCGCGCGGTCTCCGCGGGCGACGCCTGTACCGGTACGGACACCTGGACGGGCGCCGGGGCCGCGGCCGGTGCCGGGTGGGTGACCAGCTGATGCGGGATCAGCATCACCACGCCGGTACCGCCGCGTGCCGAGGGCCGGAAGGAGATCTGCAGCCCGTGCTTGCGTGCCAGCACGCCGACCACCGCCAGCCCCAGGCGGGTACCCGCGGAGAGCGTGGTGAGGTCCAGCGGTTCGGCGGAGACGGCCCGTTCGGCCCGGCGCAGCCAACTGTCGCTCAGGCCCAGCCCGCTGTCCTCGACGGTGACCGCCAGCCCGGCGGGCACCTCCTCGACGTAGACGTGCACCTCGGCCGGCGGGGCGGAGAAGTTGGTGGCGTTGTCCAGCAGTTCGGCCAGCGCGTGCATCACGCCCTCGGCCGCGTACCCGGCGACCGCGGCGGTGCTGGCGTTGTGCAGCCGCACCCGCTGGTAGGCGCCGATCCGGCCGAGCGCGCCGCGCAGCACCGACTCCACCGCGATCGGCTTGGCCCAACGGCGGCCCGAGCGGGCGCCGGTGAGCACGGCGATGCTGTCGGCCATCCGGCCCGCCTGGGCGGTCGAGTGGTCCAGGCTCAGCAGGTCGCCGAGGACCTCCTCGTCGTGCCGGTGCTGCATCTCGCGCAGCTCGGCGTGCATGCTCGTGGCCAGCGCCTGGACCCGCCCGGCGGCGGTCGCGCACACCGCGAGCGCGGCGGCCCGCAGCCGCTCGCCGCGGCCGATCTCCTCGCCGACGGCGCGCAGCAGCGGGTACTGGGGGTGCTTGCGGTGGACGGCCAGCGCACTGTCCACCGCCGCGCCGGCCCGCAGCTTCGCCACCACCTCGGGCAGCACGCCCTCGGTGATCCGGGCCAGTTCGGCGCGCTCGGCCTCGAGCCGGGTCCGCTCAGCCTCCGCCCCGGCCCGCTCGGCGTCGAGTTCGGCCCGCAGCCGGGCCAGCTCGGCGTGCGCGGTGGTGACGTCGGCCTCGGCCCGGGCCTGCCCGGCGCGGGCGGCGTCCCGCTCGGCGAGCGCGGCGGCGGTGCGGTCGGCGGCGGCCGTCTCGGCCTGCCGGGCCGTGCCCGCGGCGACCAGCGCCGCCCGGGTCTCCTCGTGCTGCGCGGCCAGGTCCTCGGCCAGCCCGCGGGAGCGCTCGACCCCGGCCGCCGCGAGGCCGACGGCGATCAGCCAGAGCACCGTGACGGCGCCCACCGCGAGGGCGGTGAGCGGCTGGTGCGCGCCGAGCGCCCTGGCCACGCCGACCGGCGCGGCGACCAGCGCCAGCAGCACGGCGGCCGCGGTCAGGGCGACGGTGCGCGGCGCGGGCCGTCGGCGCGATCGGCCGTCGGGGCTGGTGGCTTCTCTCATCGGTGCGGTCCTCGGCAACGTCGGCGGGCGGCGGCGCGGGCGGCGGGTCGGCGACGGTTGCGGCCGCCGACAGCTGGTCGGGCGCATACCAGTCCGCCCGGCGACGTAGCGAAACGTCTCCGGACGTCTGATCGGTTCACGCTTTCGGCCGATCATATCGATTCAGACATAGGCCTCAAGCGGCCAGTTGACGGCCAATCTCCTACCTTCACGCCGCCCACACCACACAACGACGCCCCGACGCCCACCCGAGCACCACGCCTCACACCCCGGGCGCCCGCCCTGTGCCGGCGGCCGCCGACCTCAGCGGCCGCCGAACCGTCGCTCCAGCGCCTCCTCGAAGGTCCCCCGGCCCACCGCCCGATCCGGCGTCAGATTGCCGCCCGCCCGCAGTCCGCGGCCGGTCGCTCCCGGGAGGGGCAGCGGCAGCAGCAACCGGCGCCTGCCCGCCGCCCGCAGGTAGGCCTCGGCCAGCTCCCGGTACGAACGCACCTGCGGGCCGCCGACCTCCGGGGCGAAGCCGGCGGGCTCCTCCCCCGCCAGGCCCGCGACCGCTGCGGCCACCTCCCGTACGTCCACCGGCTGGCACGCCACCCCGCTCAGCACCGGGAGGACCGGCAGCTTCACGGAGGCGTCGAAGACCTTCAGCACCAGGTCGTGGAACTGCGTCGCCCGCAGCACCGTCCAGCCCAGCCCCGACTCCCGCACCACCCGCTCGCAGGCGAGCTTCGTCGCGTAGTACCCGAACGGCACCCGGTCGATCCCGACGATCGACACGTACACCAGGTGCCGCACCCCGGCCTCCCGGGCCCGGGCCACCAGCGTCCGGACCCCGGCCACGTCCGCCTTCTTCTGCGTGGTCGCGCAGTCCACCACCACCTCGACCCCGGCCATCGCCTCCGCAACCCCGGCCCCGCCGACCAGGTCCCCGACCACCCACTCGACCCCGTCGCCCCCGTCCCGCACCCGCCGGCTCAACCCCCGCACCGCCACCCCGCGCGCCACCAGCAGCCGCACCACCTCCCGCCCCAACGTCCCCGTCGCCCCGGTCACCAGCACCGTTCCCACCACCGCGCCACTCCTTCCCTGAGAAAACCCGTCACCCCCTACAGACCGGACACCGCCCCCGAACGTGACATCGGCACGCCGGACGCGCTCCGGGACGTCCGGCCCCGCCTGACCGCAGTCCGGATCCGGTGGCAGTTCGCACACACGGCCTCGCACTTGGCGATCTCCGCCGCGACCTCCGACCACGGCTTCCGCTCGGCGATCAGCTGCGACACGTTCGCCGACTTGGCGCCGCGCACGTGGTCCCAGTCGAGGCCCCGGGCCCATCCCCGCCAACCGCAGTCGGCGCAGCCCCGCGCCAGCTTCAACCGGTCGTTCCGCGCCTGGGCCTCCACCATCCGGGCCCAGGACGGAGGCAGCCGTTCCGTCGAACGCCCGCGCTGCCGCATCGTCCGCGCTCGATGGCAGCGGGCGCACCGGACCTCGCACTTGGCGAGCTCGGCCAGCAGCCGGTCCTTGGCGACGCACAGCTGCACGAGGCGGGATATCGTCCCCGCCTTCTGCGTCGGGTCCAGGTGATCGGGGTCCAAGGCCCGTACATCGGCGTACCCGCAGTCAACGCAGCCGCCGCTCTTCCACTCCGTCACCACGGCCTGAAGCCTGGCCCGCGACCGGCGCAGATCGTGCCCGGCACCGAGCTTCGCGCGCCGAGCGCGCTGCCGCTCCAGTGCGGCGGCCCGGACCTCCGGCCGTTCCCACTTCTTCCGCCGGGCCCGGTTCGCGGCCTCGCGGGCCTCCGGCCTCGCCGCCCTCGCCCGGACGGCCTGCTTGCACTCGCTCTGCAGACCGCTCGGCCTGCTCGCGTTCCTCGGGAAATCGGCGGCCGGGTGGTGGTCCCGGCACGCCGGGCACCAGATCGGGGTCTCCGGTGTGATCTCCGCCGCCGGTGGCCGTCGTGGTGCCCGCTTCTCTGCTCCTGTCGCCATGCGCGCAGCAAAGCAACCCCGACCGACAGAAAAGGCGGGGCGAGGACGTGAAGTCCTCGCCCCGCCTCAGGTTTTCACCTCATCGGGTGAAACCGGGGTCGGGCGCGGTCAGCTGCAGCCGCTGGTGGAGCCGCAGCCCTCGCAGAGGTAGCAGCTGCCGGCGCGGCGCATCTTGGTGCCGCAGGAGAAGCAGAGCGGGGCGTCGGCGTTGAGGCCGAGCTGGATCTCCATCAGCTCCGTGGAGTTGTGGGCCTGCTTCGGGGCCGCCTTGGGCGCCTCGACGGCGGGGGCCGGGGCCGGGGCCGGGACGGCGGCCGGCTTGGCGGCGACGGGGGCGGACTGGGCGAGCGACTCGGTGTCGAGCTCCTCGGCCTCCAGCGGCTCGTACGAGCCCGTCTCCAGGTGGCGCTGGCGCTCCTCGACGGAGTGGATGCCGAGCGCCGAGCGGGTCTCGAACGGCAGGAAGTCGAGCGCCAGGCGGCGGAAGATGTAGTCGACGATCGACTGCGCCATCCGCACGTCCGGGTCGTCGGTCAGGCCGGCCGGCTCGAAGCGCATGTTGGTGAACTTCGAGACGTAGGTCTCCAGCGGCACACCGTACTGGAGGCCGACCGAGACGGCGATGGAGAAGGCGTCCATCATGCCCGCGAGGGTCGAGCCCTGCTTGGACATCTTCAGGAAGACCTCGCCCAGGCCGTCGTCCGGGTAGGAGTTGGCGGTCATGTAGCCCTCGGCGCCACCGACCGTGAAGGAGGTGGTGATGCCCGGACGGCCCTTGGGCAGGCGCTTGCGGACCGGGCGGTACTCGACGACCTTCTCGACCACGGCGGCCGGGGTGACCGGGGCGGCCGCCTCGGTCTTCTCCTCGGAGTCCTTCTTCTTGGCCGAGAGCGGCTGGCCGACCTTCGAGTTTTCGCGGTAGATGGCGAGCGCCTTGACGCCCATCTTCCACGCCTCGAAGTAGATCTCCTCGACGTCCTCGACGGTCGCGGCGGCCGGCATGTTCACGGTCTTGGAGATGGCGCCGGAGATCCAGGGCTGGATCGCGGCCATCATCCGCACGTGCCCCATCGGCGAGATGGAGCGCTCGCCCATCGCGCAGTCGAACACCTCGTAGTGCTCCGGCTTCAGGCCCGGGGCGTCCACCACGTTGCCGTGCTCGGCGATGTGGGCGACGACCGCCTCGATCTGCTCGTCCTGGTAGCCGAGGCGCTTGAGGGCGCGCGGGACGGTGCCGTTGACGATCTGCATCGAGCCGCCGCCGACCAGCTTCTTGAACTTGACCAGGGCCAGGTCGGGCTCGACGCCGGTGGTGTCGCAGTCCATCATCAGGCCGATGGTGCCGGTCGGGGCGAGCACCGAGGCCTGGGCGTTGCGGAAGCCGTTCTGCGCGCCGAGGCGGAGCACGTCCTGCCAGGACTTGTTGGCGGCCAGCCAGACCGGGGCGTCCAGGTCGTCGTGGGAGACGGCGTCCAGCGAGGCGTCGGCGTGCTGCTTCATGACCTGCTGGTGCGGGGCCGCGTTGCGGGCGTAGCCGTCGTACGGGCCGACCACGCCGGCGAGTTCGGCGCCGCGGCGGTAGGCGGTGCCGGTCATCAGCGAGGTGATGGCGCCGGCCAAGGCGCGGCCGCCCTCGCTGTCGTAGGCGTGGCCGGTGGCCATCAGCAGGGCGCCGAGGTTGGCGTAGCCGATGCCGAGCTGGCGGTAGGCGCGGGTGGTCTCGCCGATCTTCTCGGTGGGGAAGTCCGCGAAGCAGATGGAGATGTCCATCGCGGTGATGACCAGCTCGACGACCTTGGCGAAGGTCGCCGCGTCGAAGGAGTCGTCGTCGCGCAGGAACTTCATCAGGTTCAGCGAGGCGAGGTTGCAGCTGGAGTTGTCCAGGTGCATGTACTCGGAGCAGGGGTTGGACGCGTTGATGCGGCCGGACTCCGGGCAGGTGTGCCAGTGGTTGATCGTGGTGTCGTACTGGATGCCGGGGTCGGCGCAGGCCCAGGCGGCCTCGGCCATCTTGCGGAACAGCTTCTTCGCGTCGACGGTCTCGATGACCTCGCCGGTCATCCGGGCGCGCAGGCCGAATTCGGTGCCGTTCTCGACGGCGGTCATGAATTCGTCGTTGACGCGGACCGAGTTGTTGGCGTTCTGGTACTGGACGGAGGTGATGTCGTCCCCGCCGAGGTCCATGTCGAAGCCCGCGTCGCGCAGGGCGCGGATCTTCTCCTCCTCCTTCACCTTGGTCTCGATGAAGGCCTCGACGTCCGGGTGGTCCACGTCGAGCACGACCATCTTGGCCGCGCGGCGGGTGGCGCCACCGGACTTGATGGTGCCGGCCGAGGCGTCGGCGCCGCGCATGAAGGAGACCGGGCCGGAGGCGTTGCCGCCGGAGGAGAGCAGTTCCTTGGAGGAGCGGATCCGGGAGAGGTTCAGGCCGGCGCCGGAGCCGCCCTTGAAGATCATGCCCTCTTCCTTGTACCAGTCGAGGATCGAGTCCATGGAGTCGTCGACGGACAGGATGAAGCAGGCGCTGACCTGCTGGGGCTGCTTGGTGCCGACGTTGAACCAGACCGGCGAGTTGAAGCTGAACACCTGGTGGAGGAGGGCGTGGGTCAGCTCGTGCTCGAAGATCTCGGCGTCGTCCTTGGAGGCGAAGTAGCCGTGCTTCTCGCCGGCGGCGCGGTAGGTGAGCACCACGCGGTCGATGATCTGCTTGAGGCTCCACTCGCGCTGGGGGGTGCCGACGGCGCCGCGGAAGTACTTGGACGTGACGATGTTGACGGCGTTGACCGACCAGAAGTCGGGGAACTCGACGCCACGCTGCTCGAAGTTGATCGAGCCGTCACGCCAGTTGGTCATGACGACGTCCCGCCGCTCCCAGCGGACCTCGTCGTACGGGTGCACGCCAGGAGTGGTGTAGATGCGCTCCATCCGGAGACCGCCCTTCGGGGCCTTGGCGCCCTTGGCCGCGGCCTTCTCGGACTTCGACCCGCGTGCGGAACCGCTCGTGGTGTCTGTCACTTCTCGCTCCTCCTCCTGGGCAAACGCCCGAAGTGCCCTGAAAAGTCCGGGCACTGCTGGTTCGTTCTTCCGGTGTGCGGGCAGGCAGGAACCCTGCCTGCTTACGCACGGTTTGTAGTGTTCTGTGCCCCGATTTCGGGCACGCGTGGGCCCCGCGGGGCCGTGGTGGTGCGGGTGGCTGGGCCCGCGAGGGGCCCGGCGCCTCCTAGGGCGCGGCGGCGGACACGGACACGCAGGTGTCGTCCGCCTCGGGGGTGCGGGGCCGTTCTGCGCGGAGCTCCGCGATGGCGGCCTCGAAGTCTTCCAGTCCGTCGTACGCCTGGTACACGGAGGCGAAGCGCAGGTAGGCGACCACGTCGAGTTCCTTGAGCGGGCCGAGTATGGCCAGCCCCACGTCGTGGGTGGTCAGCTCGGCGCTGCCGCTGGCGCGCACGCACTCCTCGACCCGCTGGCCGAGCTGGGCGAGCGCGTCCTCGGTGACCGGGCGGCCCTGACAGGCCTTGCGGACGCCGGTGATGACCTTCTGCCGGGAGAACGGCTCGGTGACGCCGCTGCGCTTGATGACCATCAGCGCGGCCGTCTCCACCGTGGTGAAGCGGCGTCCGCAGTCCGGGCACTGCCGACGACGGCGGATGCAGCTGCCGTCCTCGGTGGTCCGGCTGTCGACAACACGGCTGTCGGAGTGCCGGCAGAAGGGGCAGTGCACCTCGGGATCCCTCCCTGGCAGAACGTTCGGACCTGTTGAGTCTATGCGATGCGCCCCCGGCCTGGGCAAGCTGATCATGCGGGGCGACCACTAGTACTGGGCACGGAGAGGACTGTAGCCACTACATCTAGGAGTCTGGGGGAGGTGAGCGCCTTGGCGTGTCGATGCCGCGAGGGGCCCGATTAGACTGCCGGGGGCGAGTTTCGCTCGAACATTTACTCGATGTACAACAAAGCCTTGATCGAGTCAGTCAACTCCCGAATAATTCACTCGAACGTGTGTTTGGCGCAACCTTTCGATAGGAGGCGCGTTGGGCTGGAAAAGGGGAGAGGACAGCCGTCGAGAGGGGCCGCCGTGAACACGATCGAAAGCAACACCATCCCGGTGCAGGAACACTCCCAGTTCAAGGTGGGGCAGCGCACCACGAATCAGCAGGGTGTGGACAGCAGCATGGACCGTAGCGAAGACCACCGCCTCTCCGGCGCGGCCCTTTCCGGGGCGACCCGCGTTCCCGACCAGCCGATCGAACACTCCACCGCCATGGACGACTCCCACACCTCCCCCGCCCGGGCGATGCCAGGTCGCCCCCCCGGCATCCGCACCGACGAGGCCGGTCTCACCGAGCGCCAGCGCCGGGTGATCGAGGTCATCCGGGATTCCGTCCAGCGCCGCGGCTACCCGCCGTCCATGCGCGAGATCGGCCAGGCCGTGGGCCTGTCCAGCACCTCCTCGG
Organism: Kitasatospora sp. NPDC056800; assembly: GCF_042789775.1. Lineage (NCBI taxonomy): Bacteria > Bacillati > Actinomycetota > Actinomycetes > Kitasatosporales > Streptomycetaceae > Kitasatospora > Kitasatospora sp. NPDC056800. Next base: position 8,161 of record NZ_JBHUAL010000041.1, read on the forward strand.
TCGCCCACCAGCTGATGGCCCTGGAGCGCAAGGGCTTCCTGCGCCGGGATCCGCACCGCCCGCGCGCCTACGAGGTCCGCGGCGTCGAGGTGGCCCGCCCGAACACCGCCGAGACGGCCGGCCGGCCCTCCACCTCCTACGTCCCGCTGGTCGGCCGGATCGCCGCCGGCGGGCCGATCCTGGCCGAGCAGACGGTCGAGGACGTCTTCCCGCTGCCCCGCCAGCTGGTCGGCGAGGGCGAGCTGTTCGCGCTCACCGTGCGCGGCGACTCGATGATCGAGGCGGCCATCTGCGACGGCGACTGGGTCACTGTGCGCCGCCAGCCGGTCGCCGAGAACGGCGACATCGTGGCCGCGATGATCGACGGCGAGGCCACCGTGAAGCGACTCAAGCGCGAGGACGGCCGGATCTGGCTGATGCCGCACAACCCGGCGTACGAGCCGATCAACGGCGACAACGCGACCATCCTGGGCAAGGTCGTCGCGGTCCTGCGCCGCCTCTGAGCGCACCCACGCCGCCCCTGGGCGGCCCCGTGCGCCTCTGAGCGCACCCGCGCCGCCTCGGCGCGCACAGCAACACGCACCAGCACGCACCGCACCACCACACACACCGGGAAGGGGCTCCTCCGCACAGTGCGGGGAGCCCCTCCGGCGTTCCACGGGCCGGGCGGCCGGTGCCCTCAGCCCCGCTTCACCACCGGCCGCACCGGCGCCGCCGAGGCGTCGATCGACGCCAGCGAGCGGCGCACCTGGTTGCGGTCCGTGGTGTACCAGAACTCCGGCATCGAGGAGCGGAAGAAGCTCCCGTACCGCTTGGTCTCCACCCGCGGGTCCAGCACCGCGACCACGCCCCGGTCGTCGGCCGCGCGCACCAGCCGGCCCGCGCCCTGCGCCATCAGCAGCGCCGCGTGGGTCGCCGCGACGGCCATGAAGCCGTTCCCGCCGCGCTGTTCGACGTCCTTCTGGCGGGCGCTCATCAGCGGGTCGTCCGGCCGGGGGAACGGGATCCGGTCCATCACGACCAGCTGGCAGGCCGAGCCGGGCACGTCCACGCCCTGCCAGAGCGAGAGCGTGCCGAACAGGCAGGTCGTCGCGTCCGAGGCGAACTCCCGGATCAGCTCGCCGAGGGTGTCCTCGCCCTGGAGCAGGACGCGGTGGTCCAGCCGCTCGCGCATCGCCTCGGCGGCCGTCTGGGCGCCGCGCATCGAGGAGAACAGGCCCAGCGTGCGCCCGCCGGCCGCGCCGATCAGCTCGGCCAACTCGTCCAGCATGTCGGGCCGTTCAGGATCGCGCCCGGGGTCGGCCAGGTGCTTGGCGACGTACAGGATGCCCTGCTTGGGGTACTTGAACGGCGAGCCGACGTCGATCCCGCGCCAGTGCGGCACCGCGTCCTCGCCGAAGCCCGCGTCGGCGTCCGGGTTGTCCCCGGCGGTGCGGACGTCCGGCAGCCGCGTCTCGGAGGGCAGGCCGACCGAGGCGGCGACGCCGTTGAAGTCCCCGCCGAGCTTGAGCGTGGCCGAGGTGAGGACGACCGAGCGCTCCTTGTACAGCCCCTCGCGCAGCAGCCCGGAGACGCTCAGCGGGGCGACCCGCAGCGAGGCGGTGCCCAGCCCGTAGCGGTCGCTGCGCTCGATCCAGACCACGTCGTACTCGGAGTCCTCCAGCAGCCGCTCGGCCGTCTCGTGCAGCGCCTCGGCCGAGGCCATCGCCTGCTTGCGGACGGCGTCCTCGTCGCTGAGCCCCTTGTCCCTGGTCTCGCCGAGCGAGGTGATCACCTGGCGGGAGGCGTCCCGGATCGCGGTGACCGCGTACGCGAGGTACTCGGGCAGCTCCTCGACCCGGCCGGGCTGGGCGGTCTCCATCAGGCCGTGGTAGTTCTCGGCGGCGGCCTGGAGCGCGTCCACCGCCTTCTCGTTGGCCAGCCGCGCGGCCCGCTTCACCGCCCGGTTGACGGCGCCGATGGTCAGCTCGGCGGTGGCCGCGCCGGTGACCCGGTTGACCAGCTCGTGCGCCTCGTCCACGATCAGCAGCCCGTGCTCGGGCAGCACCGGCGCGCCCTCGATCGCGTCGATCGCGAGCATCGCGTGGTTGGTGACCACGACGTCCGCCAGCTTGGCCCGCTCCCGCGCCTTCTCCGCGAAGCACTCCTGCCCGTACGGGCAGCGGGTGGCGCCCAGGCACTCCTTGGAGGTGACAGAGAGCTGGGCCCAGGCCTTGTCGGAGACGCCGGGGCTGAGGTCGTCGCGGTCCCCGGTGTCGGTCTCGTCGGCCCAGTCGCGCAGCCGCAGCACGTCCTTCCCGAGCTTCCCGGTGGGCCCGCCGAGCGCGTCCACCGGGTCGAACAGGCCCTCGCCCTCGTCGCTCGGGGTGCCTTCGTTGGCCCGGTGCAGGCAGAGGTAGTTGGAGCGGCCCTTGAGCATCGCGAACAGCGGGCGGCGGCGCAGCACCGGGTGCATCGCCTCGACGGTGCGCGGCAAGTCCCGCTCCACCAGCTGGCGTTGCAGCGCCAGGGTGGCGGTGGCGACCACCACCCGGTCGCCGTGGGCGAGCGCGGGCACCAGGTAGGCCAGGGACTTCCCGGTGCCGGTGCCGGCCTGGACGAGCAGGTGCTCGGCGTGGTCGACGGCGTCGGCGACGGCCTCGGCCATCCGGACCTGGCCGGGGCGCTCCACACCGCCGACGGCCGCCACCGCGGCGTGCAGCAGTTCGGGGATCCGCGAGCGCGGGACGGCGACGGCTTCCTCGGCCTCGTCGCCGAGGACTGCCGCCCGCTGGGATTCGGAGTCGTGGGATTCGGAGTCGTTCGTCATGACCCTCCCAGCCTACGGGGCGGGGGTGACAATCCGGTCCCGTTGCCCGGGCATCCGCACGTCCACGGCGACCAGCGCGTTCGGCACCGTCCCGTACCGGGCGGCGTGCGGGCGGTGCGGGCGGTCCTGGTAGCCGTCCATCAGCAGCCGGTTGCGGTTGAGGCAGAGCCGGTCGATCCGGGGGCGGAACAGGTCGAACAGCTCGAAGCGCTCGCGCAGCTCGGGGAAGCGGTCCTGGTAGCGCAGCACCTCGGCGCGCAGCAGGGCCCAGAACTCGGTCTCGGGCAGTCCGGTCTGCGCCTCCAGCAGCGGGGCGAGGAAGCGGAAGACGCCGATGAACAGCCCGGAGTGGATGAACTGGCAGAGCCCCTGCGGGCTCTCCCGCAGCAGCACCTCGGCCACCTCGTCGGGCAGGCCGCGCAGTTCGGGCAGGTCCTGGGCGCTGAGGTTGACGTCGTCCACGAAGTCCTTGACCGCGAGCCGGACCGGCGCGTCGGCGGGGTCGAAGACCACGATGGCGTTCTCGCCGTGCGGGGAGAAGACCAGCCCGTAGCGGTAGAGGAAGTGCAGCAGCGGCGGCATCATCGCGGCGAACAGCCGGGCGGTCCAGTCGCCGGGGAGCAGGCCGGAGCGGTCGATCAGCTCGGCGGCGAGCGCCCGCCCGTCGGAGCCGGTCTGCAGCAGCGAGGCCAGGGTGCGGGCGCGCTCGCCGCCGTCCAGGAAGGGGCCGAGCGGCTGGCGCCAGATCGCGCCGAGCAGTTCCTTGTACTGGTACGGCGCCTCGGGCAGCTCGCGGTAGAGCGGGTGGTCGACGGTGACGGAGGCGATCTCGCCGAGCAGGATCACCCGGCACTCGTCGCGCAGGTACGGGTCGGCGTCGCGCAGTCCGAGCAGCCAGGCGGTGACGGCGGGCGCGGCCAGCGTGCGCTCGACCGGCAGGCCGCGCCAGACCAGGGTGTTGAGGATGGACAGCGGCAGCTTGACGGTGCAGCGCTCGGGGTGGGCGGTGTTGAAGAAGGAGCGGATGGACTGCTGGGGCAGCCGTAGGTCGCCGTCCGAGGGCAGCGGGACGATCTCGCCGGAGGCGATCCAGGGCGCGAACAGCGGCAGGACCGTCTCGTCCCACTGCCAGGGGTGGACGGGCAGCAGCAGGTAGTCCTCGGCGTCCGGGCCGAGCGCGGCGCGCAGCGCGTCCACGTCGTCGAGCTCGCGGGCGTACAGCTGCTCGGGCCGCTCCAGGCCGGGCACGCCGCGGTACTCGGCGAGCCGGCGGTGCACGGCGATCCACGGCAGCGGGCGCGGGCTGCGGGCCTCCGGGGCCCAGCGGGCGGCGTCGGCGGCGGAGAAGCCGATCCGGCCCTTGTTGGGGACGATCCAGGGGTGGCCGGTCTGCCGCCCCTCCAGCGCGGCGTGGTCGAGGTCGGCGAGTTCGGCGGCGGTCAGCGCGGTGGCGAGCTGGCGGGCGTCGGCGGTGAGGGTGGCGGAGAGCTCGCGGATCAGGTGGCCGGTGGTCTCGCCGCGCAAGCCGAGGGTCTGCCGGGCGTACGGGAGGAAGCGCAGCGGGTCCAGGCCGTCCGGGCGGGAGCAGCGGACGGACTCCGGGTCGACCTGCCAGCTGTCGTAGGAGCCGCGCCGGGCGGTGAAGCGGTACTCGGCCTCGGGCAGCTCCAGCCGGTACTCGCCGGGCTCGTCGCCGGGGACGGGTCGGAGCAGTTCCTCGTAGGCGAACTCGCCCAGCATCTTGGCCAGCAGGGCGCGGCCGGCCCGCTGCCAGTGCCCGGCGGTGAGGTGCGGGGCCAGGTGGAGCGGCGGTTCAGCGGCCGACGGTTGCGGCACGGGTCAACTCCTGGGGGCGGGGGACGGCGGGGGTGGGCTGTTCTACGGGACCGGCGGGGGTGGGCTGTTCTACGGGACCGGCGGGGGCGGACTGTTCTACGGGACCGGCGGGGGTGGGCTGGCCGGCGGGCCCGGCGGGGCCGGGCGGCGCGAAGCCGGTCCAGGCGGTGCGGCCGGGCAGCCGGTGGACGGTGCGCCCGGTGACGGCGTTGAGGATCACGGCGGCCCGGTGGGCGCCGAGTCCGAGGTCGGGGGTGCCGACGCCGTGGGTGTGGAGTTCGGCGTTCTGGACGTACAGCCCGCCGGTGAGTCCGGGCCGGGTGGCGACCCGGTGGTCCTGGTCGACCCGGTAGCGCCCGGCCTCGTCCCAGTCGATCAGTTCGGCGAGCGGTTCGAGCGCGGCCGGGCGGGCCGCCCGGTAGCCGGTGGCGAGCACCACGGCGTCGGTGCGCAGCAGGTGTTCGGCGCCGGAGTCGGTGTGCCGGCAGTGCAGTTCGAGGCCGCCGCAGGGGCCGGGGCGGGCGGCGTCGACGGCGGTGCCGGGGGTGATCTCGACCGGGGCGGCGTCGATCGGGCGGCCGATGGTGCGCTCGTAGAGGTGGTCGTGGATCTCGGCGAGGGTCTCGGCGCTGGCGGCCTTGTGCAGCTGCCACTGGGCGGTGACCAGCGCGTCCCGGACGGCCGCGGGCAGGCCGTGGAAGTAGCGGGTGTAGTCGGGGGTGAAGTGCTCCAGGCCGAGCTTGGAGTACTCCATGGGGGCGAGCGCCCTGGTCCGGGTGAGCCAGCGCAGCCGGACGTCGTCGCCCTCGTGGCGCCGGAGCAGGTCGAGGAAGACCTCGGCACCGGACTGCCCGCTGCCGACCACGGTGATGTCGCGGGCGCCGGCCAGGTCGGCGCGGCGGTCCAGGTACTCGGCGGAGTGGAAGGCCCGCGGGTGGCCGGCCAGCGCGGCGAAGGCCTCGGGCAGCACCGGCCGGGTGCCGACGCCGAGGGCGAGGTTGCGGGCCCTGACCTCGGAGCGACGGCCGGTCGCGGTGTCGGTCAGTTCGGCGCGGTACCAGGGCGCCTCCCAGCGCAGGGCGGTGACCTCGGTGCCGAAGCGGCAGTTGGCCAGCCGCTCGGCGGCCCAGCGGCAGTAGTGGTCGTACTCGCGGCGCGGCAGCTGGAAGCGCTCGGCGAAGTAGAACGGGAACAGCCGGTCCTGGTCGCGCAGGTAGTTGAGGAAGGACCACGGGCTGGTCGGGTCGACCAGGGAGACCAGGTCGGCGAGGAACGGCACCTGCATCCGGGCCCCGTCGACCAGCATCCCGGGGTGCCAGCGGAACTCCGGGCGCTGGTCGCAGAAGAGCGTGCGCAGGCCGGGGACGGGTTCGGCGAGTGCGGCGAGCGAGAGGTTGAACGGGCCGATGCCGACGCCGAGCAGGTCGTACGGAGGGGGTGTCGAGGTGTCCACAGGGTCGTCCTAGGCGGGGAGTTGGGCCTGCGCGGCGGGCCCGTCGGCCCGGTCGCGGACCATCAGGGCGGCGCGCTTGTCGGGCAGGTCGAGTTCGGCGGCGGCCCGGAATCCGGCCCGTTCGAAGGCCCGGACGGACCGCCGGTTGCGGACGTCCGGCTCGGCCACCACCCGTTCGCAGCGCGGATTCCGGCGGAGAATCAATTCTGCGAGGGCGGCCAGCAGAACGGCGCCCAGGCCGCGGCCGCGGCTGGCGGCGGGGCCGAGCAGCAGGTGCACGCCGGTGTCGTACGGCCGGGCCGGGTAGTGCGCGGCGAGCGGGTCGAGGTCGGCGCGGTAGACCTCCCAGTAGCTCATCGGCTCGCCGTCGAGCAGGCCGAGGCACGGGAGGCTGCGGCCGTCGCCGTCCAGTTGGGCCCGGACGTGCCGTTCGGTGACCTCCGGCGGCCCGGCGAGCTCCCAGAAGGCGTCGACCTCGGGGTCGTTCATCCACAGGGCGAGCAGCGCCAGGTCGGCGGGCAGCCGGACCGGGCCGAGCCGGAACTCGCCGGCCGGGGTAAGGACGGCGCCCCACCCGGACAGGCCGTCCGGCACCCGGCACCCGTCGTCCGTCATCAGGCACCCGCCACCGGGTTGGGGATGTCCACGTACACGGACTGGCTGGCGACCGGGCCGACCAGTTCGTCCATGCCGTTGACCCGGGTGAGCAGGTTGGCCTTGCAGGGCAGCGCGGGCGCGTCCAGCAGCAGCGCGGGCAGCGCCGAGCCGGTGGCGGCGGCCCGCGGGCCGGCCAGGAACCGGCGCAGCGCGGCCAGCAGCACCGTCTCGTCGGCGAGCCGCTGGGAGCCGAGGGCGCCGATCAGGCCGAGCACGTGGTTGATGCCGAGGTAGTAGGCGAAGTGGTGGTCGATCACCTCGTCCGGCAGGAAGGTGTCGCTGTCCGCGCCGAGTCCGGGCAGCCGGGCGGCGAGCCGCGCGGCGGCGCTCTCCCGGTAGTAGTAGCCCTGGTTGTCGCGGTAGCGGCCGCCGCAGGGCCAGCCCTCGGCGTCCAGCAGGACGAGGCTGTTCTGCTGGTGGGCCTCCAGGGCGATGCCGCCCCGGCCGTCCAGCCAGAGGATGGGCAGCACGACCGCGTCCAGGTAGCGCAGGAACCATTCGGCGGCCACCGTCGGCAGCGGGCGGGCGCAGCGGACGGCCAGGGCCCGCAGGGTGTCGCCGAGCCGGGAGGGCACGGTGTCGCCGGTGCCGAGCGGCTGTTCGGCGACCAGGCCGGCGACGCACAGCGCCCGGTCGGTGGGCGCGAAGGGCTGGGCGCGCAGCACGGTGTCCAGGCCGCCCGGGTCGCCGAGGGCGGGGTGGTCGACGCCGATCCAGGCCGGGTCGCGGACGATGTCGAAGCCGGGGTGGGCGGCCCGCCACTCGGCGGCCAGCCCGCTCTCCAGCAGCCGGTGCATCTCCAGGCCGCGGTGCAGTTCCTTGCGCAGGTTCTCCCGGCGGGAGTTGGTGATCCGCAGGCCGAGCGAGAGCTTGAGCATCCACGGGGTGCCGGGCCGGTAGACGGTGCGCACCGAGGAGGTGGGGTACCAGGGGTCGCCGGCCGGGCCGAGGTCGTGCAGCAGCCCGTCGGCGAGCAGGGCGGCGACGGCCGGGCGGTGGGCGAGTTCGCGTGCCTGCCAGGGGTGCAGCGGGACGGCGGCGGTGCCGGGCGGCAGCGGCACGGCGCCGTCGAGCAGTCCGGCGGTGAGCCGTTCGGCGCTCTCGGCGACGGCGGAGCCGGCCGCGAGCAGTTCGCGGTCGACGGCGTACCAGTGCAGTTGGAAGGAGCCGTGCAGTTCGGGCGAGTAGGCGGCGCTCTGGGCCGGGCCGAGGCCGTCGCGGCTCTTCGGCGTGGGGTGCAGCGGGTGGCCGAGCAGCAGGGACTGCTCGGCGGCGAGGAAGTGCGAGCGCTCCGGCCCGCCGGGCACGGCGGCGGTGCGGCGGTGGGCGAGGATCTCGGCGGTGCGCACGACCGAGTCGCCGACCCTGGCGGCCAGGTCGGCGACCTGCCCGGGGTCGGGTCGTTCGGCGGCCGCGGCGGCGAGCAGCGCGGCGGCGGTGACGGCGTCGACGGGGGCCTCGCGGACGTCCCCGGCCGGGCCGGTCTCCCCGACCGCGAGGGTGGCGGGTCCGAAGCGGTGCCAGCCGCCGGGCGACCAGTAGCGGACCGGGGCGGTGAGCCGGGCGGCCCCGCCGAGGACGGCGATCCGCAGCCGGCCGTCCGGGCCGGGCCGGGCTCCGGTCTCCCGGGTCCAGCAGCGCAGCAGGGCCTCCAGTCCGGCCTGTTCGGCGGCGACGGCCGGGTCGGGGTGCAGCAGGAGGTCGTGCCCGTGGGCCCGCTCCACGGTGGGCGACGGTACGGGCGGGGCGACGGTGAGGGCGGCGGTGCTCAAGGCTGCTCCTTGGGGCGCGTGGGGGTGCGGACGCGCACTGTGGTGGAGGGGTCGGCGGGCGCTCGCACCGTCGCGTCAGGTAAGGGTTACCTATCCCTGACGGGTGATCACAAGGACGACTCACTCGTCAGGGTGAAGATCGGGGATTGTCCACCAACGGGGCCCGATGCCCTGCTGCGTCGGCGGACCGGGCGGGCCCGGATCACGGATCGGTGACCTCCGGCCCGCACCGCAACCCGGGGGGCGGGCAGCGCCGTCCTCGTCCGCGATGGAAGACTCCATGGCGGCGAACCGCCGCACCGCGAACCGGCCGGACACGCACCACCGCGGTGCGCAACCGCCGGCCGTGACACCACCGGGCGGCCCGGCACCGACCGGCACCGACCGACCGAGCACAGGGGGAAGCGCACAGATGCCCACGATCCACCGGTCAGCCCTGGCCGCCGCCCTGGCCGCGGGCACCCTGCTCGCCGTGACCGCCTGCGGGCCGGACGGCCCGGCGGGCGGCGGGACCAGCCCCGCACCGCCGCCCTCCACCGAGTCGACCCAGGCCGCGGGTTCGGGCGGCGTGATCGGCGGGATCCCGCTCCCGTCCGGGCTGCCGACCAGCCTGCTGGAGGGACTGCCCAGGAGCTGGGACGACCTGAAGAAGTGGAAGTACGAGGACTGGGACAAGTGGGCGTCCAAGCACGTCTTCAACAACCCGGTGGTGAAGGACTTCTGGGACCCGGACAAGATGGGCGACTCCAAGCCCGCCGACCCGGCCCCGCCCACCGCCAAGCCCGCCCCCGCCACGCCCAAGCCGGCCACCGACGACGGCGTGACCGACCCCGATCCCGCGCCGGTCAAGGCCGTGACGGTGCCCCGCCCGTACCTGAAGCAGCCCTCCGGCAAGGTGTTCTTCTCCGCCCAGGGCGGCCGCGGCAACTGCTCGGCGACGGTGATCGCCGACCCCCAGCACCCGGGCAAGAGCAACCTGGTCTGGACGGCCGGGCACTGCGTGCACGAGGGCAAGGGCGGGAACTTCTACAAGGACCTGGTCTTCGTGCCCGCCTACAACAACTCCGGCGCCTCCAGCGGCGGCAAGCGGGCCCCGCTGTCCGAGCTGGCCCCGCTCGGCACCTGGTGGGCCGACCAGGTCACCACCTCGCCGCAGTGGATGGTCGAGGGCGGCGGCACCGGCGACGCCGCCAACCAGTACGACTTCGCGGTGATGCGCGTGCACAACCAGAACGACACCGGCAAGTCCCTGGAGGAGACGGTCGGTTCGGCCGTCCCGGTCTGGTTCGACGCGCCGCGCGACCAGCTCAAGGTCTCGGCCGTCGGCTACCCGCTCGCCAAGCCGTTCGACGGCCAGGAGCTGTACAAGTGCGACGGCGGCAAGCCCACCCGGCTCTCCTTCGACGCCAAGCGCCCGACCATGCTGACCATCGGCTGCACCATGACCCAGGGCGCCAGCGGCGGCGGCTGGTTCGCCACCATGCCGGACGGCCGGACCGCGCTGGTCAGCAACACCTCGATCGGCACCCAGGAGCACACCTCGCTGAGCGGGCCGTACCTGGAGGCGGTCGCCCGGCAGGCGCTGGACTGGATCTCCAAGAAGTAGCCGCCGCCGACGGGGGGCGGTAGGGAACCACCAGCACAGCACGGGGGGACGAGCCAGCATGCCGAGAACCACCAGCCGGCGGCGCCGGGCCGCGACGGGCGGCGCTGCGCTGCTCGCCGCGCTCGCGCTGGGCGCGGCCGGGTGCGGCCCGGACGGCCCCGCCCGGCCCGCCACCGCGCCCCTCGCCCTGCCCAGGTCGTCGCCCACCAGCCCGGGCGACCTGAGCGGCTGGAAGGTGGACGACTGGGCCCGCTACGTCGCCGAGAGCGCCTTCGCCAACGACGCGGCGCCCGGCGCCTGGACGGCGGCCCGGATGGACGCCGCCAGGCCCCGGCCCACCCCGGAGTACTCGCTGACCGCCCCCGCGGCGGCCGGCGTCGAGCGGGACGCCCCGCCCGCCGCCGTGCCGGCCAAGCCGCAGCCGCACCCGTACGGACCGGTGGGCTCGGTGGTCGGCCGGCTCTTCGCGACCACGCCGCAGGGCGACGTGTCCTGCTCCGCCACCGTGGTCTCCGATCCGGTCAACCCGGGCCGCAGCAACCTCGTCTACACCGCCGCGCACTGCCTGCACGACGGCAAGGGCGGCGGCTGGCTGAAGAACCCGGTCTTCGTGCCCGGCTTCAACCGGGACGGCCAGGCGGTCCACGGCAAGGCGAACGCCGACCGGCTGGTCGCCCCGTACGGCCGGTGGACGGCGGTGCGCGCGCTGGTCTCGCCGACCTGGCTCCAGGAGAGCGGCGTCGGCGCCCACCACCAGTACGACTACGGCGTCCTGCGGGTGCGCGGCGAGGACGGCTCCGGGAGGTCCCTGGAGGAGACGGTCGGCGGCTCGGTGCCGATCTGGTTCAACGCCCCGCGCGACCAGATCACCGGGACCGCCGCCTACGGCTACCCGGCCGAGCGGCCGTTCGACGGCCTGGAGCTCGAGCACTGCGACTCCCCGCTCGCCCCCGGGCTGCTCTCCTTCGACCGGGACCGCCCGCCGATGTACGTGATCGGCTGCACCATGACGGCGGGCGCCGCCGGCGGCGGCTGGTTCGTCATCCGGGACGGCAAGCCCAACCTGGTCAGCGTCGGCGCGGTCGGCAACCGCAACCCGGCCGGCTACCAGGCCGGCCCCTCCCTCCAGGACCAGGCGAAGCAGGCCTTCGACTACTTCGCCAAGAACGTCCGGTAGCACCGCCGGAGACACGGAGGGGCCCCGGGACGGCGATCCGTCCCGGGGCCCCTGCGTGCGCTTCGGGCTCAGCCCTGCAGGGCCACCGCGAAGTACTCCAGCTCGGCGGCCAGCTCGGCCGGCACCTTGGCGTGCAGCAGGGTGCCCTCGCCGGTGTGCTCGGTGGAGAGCAGCTCGCCCTCGGCGTGCACCCGGGAGACCAGCGCGCCCTGGGTGTAGGGCACCAGGGCCCGCACCTCGACCGCCGGACGCGGCAGCTCGTCGTCGATCAGCCGCAGCAGCTCCTCGATGCCGGCGCCGCTGCGGGCCGACACCACGATGGCGTGCGGCTCGCGGCGCAGCAGGCGCTGGAGCACGTGCGGATCGGCGGCGTCCGCCTTGTTGATCACCACGACCTCCGGCACGTTCTGCGCGTCGACCGAGACGATGACCTCGCGGACGGCGGCCAGCTGCGTCTCCGGCTCGGGGTGCGAGCCGTCCACGACGTGCAGGATGAGGTCCGCGTCGGCGACCTCCTCCATGGTCGAGCGGAAGGCCTCGACCAGGTGGTGCGGCAGGTGCCGGACGAAGCCGACGGTGTCGGCCAGGGTGTAGAGCCGCCCGGTCGGGGTCTCGGCCCGGCGCACCGTCGGGTCCAGGGTGGCGAACAGCGAGTTCTCCACCAGGACGCCGGCGCCGGTGAGCCGGTTGAGCAGGGAGGACTTGCCGGCGTTGGTGTACCCGGCGATGGCCACGGACGGCACCTGGTGGCGCCTGCGCTCCTGGCGCTTGGTGTCGCGGCCCTTCTTCATGTCGGCGATCTCCTTGCGGAGCTTCGCCATCTTCTCGCGGATCCGGCGCCGGTCGGTCTCGATCTTGGTCTCACCGGGACCGCGGGTGGCCATGCCGCCGCCCGAGGAGCCGGAGCCACCGCCACCCATCTGCCGGGACAGCGACTGACCCCAGCCGCGCAGCCGCGGCAGCATGTACTGCATCTGCGCGAGCGAGACCTGCGCCTTGCCCTCCCGGGACTTGGCGTGCTGGGCGAAGATGTCCAGGATCAGGGCCGTCCGGTCGACGACCTTGACCTTGACCACGTCCTCCAGGTGGATCAGCTGGCCCGGGGTGAGCTCACCGTCGCAGACCACGGTGTCGGCGCCGGTGGCGGCGACGATGTCGCGCAGCTCCTTCGCCTTGCCGGAGCCGATGTAGGTGGCCGCGTCGGGCTTGTCACGGCGCTGGATGACGCCGTCCAGCACCTGGGAGCCGGCCGTCTCGGCGAGCGCGGCGAGCTCGGCCATCGAGTTCTCCGCCTCCTCCAGCGTGCCGTCCGTCCAGACGCCGACGAGCACCACGCGCTCCAGGCGGAGCTGGCGGTACTCGACCTCGGTGACGTCTTCGAGTTCGGTGGAGAGGCCGGCGACACGGCGCAGGGCGGCTCGCTCGCTGCGGTCGTACTGGTCGCCGTCGTAGTGGTGGCCGCGGTCCTCGTCGATGGCCGCGAGGTCCTCGTCCATGAGGGCTTCCGCCCGCAGACCGTCGAGGCGGCGCGGAGCGTCGGCGTGGTCGCGGGTGTCGAACGTGGAGGTCATTCTGTCCTTTGGCTGGCTGGTACGGGTGGCCTTCGGGGACCGCGGTGGCGGTCCCGTACGGAGTCTGCCCAGCTGCCGCCCCGGCTACCGTCCGGGCGGGGTGAGCTACCCCTCAGGTCCCCGGGTGCCCCCGGGCTCCTGTGCCCGGAGAACGCCGTGGACCGGCCGTGAATTCCCCATGATGGTCGCACGCCCGGCGCGGGCCGGTCATCCCCATTTTCCCCGGGACGGCGGCCCCTACGAACCCTCCGGGGCCTGCGGCCGGCTCACGTCGTACACCCCGGAGACCTTGAGCATCGCCCGCATCAGCCCGGGCAGCGCGGCCGGCTCGGGCAGTTCGACGGTGTAGGTGTGCCGGACCCGGGACTCCTGCGGCGGCTCGACCTCGGCCGAGACGATGCCGACGCCCGCGCCGGAGATCGCCGCGGTGAGGTCGGCGAGCAGCCGGGGCCGGTTCAGCGCCTCGGCCCGCAGGGTGGCCCGGTGCCCGGCCGCCGGCGCGCCCTCCGACTGCCAGCGGACCTCCAGCTCGGCCCGCCCGTCCGCGCGCATCCGCTCCCCCGCCGGGCAGCCGGTGCGGTGCACCGCGACCGCGCCGCCGCGGATCGGGTAGCCGGCCACCTCGTCCGGCGGCACCGGGGTGCAGCAGCGGGCCAGCCGGACCGACGCCCCGGGCCGGCCGGCCACCGCGACCGGGGCCGCCCGCCGCTCGGCGGCCGGGCGCCCGGGCGGGGCGGGCTGGCCGCCGGCCGGGCCGGTGCGGACCACCGGCTGCCGGGCCGGGGGATCGGCCAGCCAGCGCTCGATGGCCAGCCGGGCGGCGGGGGTGCGGGCGTGCGCCAGCCACTCGGGGGCGGGCCCGGAGGGCGGTCCGCCGCCGGCCGGGAGGGTCTCGGTGAGCACCGCGATCTGGTCGCCGTCCTCCAGCACGGTGGACAGCGCGGTGAGCCGCCCGTTGACCCGCGCGCCGATACATCGGTGGCCGGTCTCCTCGCCGAGCAGGTAGGCCGCGTCCACGCAGGTGGCGCCGGCCCGCAGCTGAAGCGTTTCGCCGCTCTCCGTCACCACGGTGATCTCGCGGTCGCCGGCCAGGTCGGCGGTGAGCGCGGACCAGAAGGCGTCCGGGTCGGGCGTCTCCTGCTGCCACTCCAGCAGCCGGCTGAGCCAGCCCGGGCGGGCCGGGTCGGTGCGGTCCAGCTCGTCGGCGTCCTGGACGGCGCCGGCCGGGGACGGGTCCCCGAGCGCGACCACCCCGGTCTCGGCCACCTCGTGCATCCGCCGGGTGCGGACCAGCACCTCGACCACCGCGCCGCCGCTCAGCGCCACGGCGGTGTGCAGGGACTGGTAAAGGTTGAACTTGGGCGCGGCCACGAAGTCCTTGAACTCCCCGGGCAGCGGCGTCCAGCAGGTGTGCAGCTCGCCGAGCACGGCGTAGCAGTCGGCGTTCTCCTCGACCACCACCAGCAGCCGCCCGAAGTCGGCCGGCCGCGGCCCCTGCGGCCGGCCGTCCGGCCCGGGCACGGCGGCCCGCCGGAGCAGCACCCGGTGCAGCGAGACGCAGTGCCGGGGCCGGACGGTCACCTCGGCGGCCACCCCGCCCTCGGCCAGCTGGCGGGCCAGCTGCCGGGCGAAGGGCTCCAGCAGGGTGTCCGGCTCGGCCTCGTGACCGGTCATCAGGGCGCGGGTGCGGGCGTGCTCCTCGGGGTGCAGGGTGGCGAAGACGATGTCCTCCAGCTCCGCCTTGAGCACCTGGATGCCGAGCCGCTCGGCCAGCGGGATCAGCACGTCCCGGGTGACCTTGGCGATCCGCACCTGGCTGGCCGGCTTCATGTGCCGGATGGTGCGCATGTTGTGCAGCCGGTCGGCGAGCTTGATCACCATCACCCGGACGTCGTCCCCGGTGGCGACCAGCATCTTGCGGAAGGTCTCGGCCTCGGCGGCGGCCCCGAAGTCGACCTTCTCCAGCTTCGTCACCCCGTCGACCAGGTAGGCGACTTCCGGCCCGAACCCGGCACCCACCTGGTCCAGCGTCAACTCGGTGTCCTCGACGGTGTCGTGGAGCAGCGAGGCGACCAGGGTCGTCGTCCCGGCGCCGAGTTGGGCCAGGATCATGGTGACGGCCAGCGGGTGGGTGATGTACGGCTCGCCGCTCTTGCGCTTCTGGCCGCGGTGGCTGGCCTCGGCGAGCCGGTAGGCCCGGGCGAGCAGGCCGAGGTCGGCCTGCGGATGGTGCCGGCGGTGGACCCGGACGAGCGGTTCCAGGGCGTCCGGCACGGGCGGCCGGCCGGTGGCGAGCAGGGCGGCCCGCCCGGCCCGGCCGAGGGCGGCCAGGCCGAGCTCCCCGAGGGGCCGCCTGGCCCCTCCCTGCCGTACGGTCGTCGGCTGCCCCAGGGGCTGCCCGGCTTCGATGGTCATCGGCACCTCCGGCAACGGTCGCCGGGCGCCGCCCCGTCCGAGGGGGTGATCTCGACACCCCTCCCCATGGGGTGATCGACCCGGTGGTCCATGCTACCGAGCAGAGCACGTTCCGCGACGCCCTGATTCCCGTCCGCGACCGGTATCACCCGATCGGGGGGATTCATCACCGAACGAATTGGGCAAACCGGGCTGCCGGCCCCCGGGCCTGCCGCCCCGCGGACGCGGGTTCGAGGACGAGCCCCACCGGAGACGGGCCCTAACGGACCGACCCCCACCAGCTCCCGTCCAGCCGGCCCTCGGCCACGATCACCGCCGGCCCGGCCATCTCCACCCGGCCGTCCGGGTGCTCGGTGATGACCAGCCGACCGCCCAGCACGTCCACGGTGTACGAGACCGCCTCGCCGGTGACCGCCGGGTCGGCGCCGTCCCGGCGGATGGCCGCCACCGCCACCGCGCACGCGCCGGTGCCGCAGGAGCGGGTCTCGCCCGAGCCGCGCTCGTGCACCCGCATCGCGACGTGCCGCGGCCCGCGGTCCACCACGAACTCGACGTTGACGCCCTCCGGGTAGGCGTCCGCCGGGCTGGTGAGCGGCGCGGTGTACAGGTCCCCGGCGTGCTCCAGGCTCTCCACGAAGGCCACCGCGTGCGGGTTGCCCATGTTGACGTTCAGGGCCGGCCAGCGCCGCTCGCCGACCGCGACCTCGATGCCGTCCGGCCCGGGCAGCCGGGCCCGGCCCATGTCGATGGTGACGTCGCCGGGCGTGCCGTCCGCGGCGGCCCCGGCGACCTTCGCGGTGAGCACCCCGGAGCGGGTGGCGACGGCCAGTTCGCCCGGCTCGGCCAGTCCGGCCTCGACCAGGAAGCGGGCGAAGACCCGCAGGCCGTTGCCGCACATCTCGGCGACGCTGCCGTCCGAGTTGCGGTAGTCCATGAACCACTCGGCCCGGTCGGCCATCGCCGCGGCGGCCGGGTCGGCGGCGGCGCGCACCACGCGCAGCAGCCCGTCCCCGCCGATGCCGGCCCGCCGGTCGCACAGCGCGGCGACGGTCTCGGGACCGATCTCCAGCGCGCCGTCCGGGTCCGGGACGATCACGAAGTCGTTCTGGGTGCCGTGGCCCTTGAAGAAGGGGATGCCGACCTGCTGGGGGGAGGATGCGCTCACCCCTCCGATGGTACTGAGCCGCCGGGAGGCGCTCAGCGCAGGTAGGCGACCCGCCAGACCGCGAGCGCGCAGGCGGCCAGCGCGATCAGGGTGTAGACCGCGATCGCCTTCCAGCCGGCCCGCTGCCCGGAGCCCCGGCGCGGCAGCCCCGGCCACGTGTAGCCGGCGTGCCGGGCGGCCATCGCGCCCCAGCCCATCGAGGCGGCGGTGAACAGCAGCCCGAGCATCCCGACCATGGTGGCGCGCGCCCCGGCCGAGCCGAAGGCGAGCGGGAAGGCGAACATCAGCGAGCCGAGGGTGCCCAGCAGGGCGATCGGCAGCGTCTGCCACCAGCGCAGCCGGCGCAGCGGGCGGATCTCCCGTTCGTGCACCGCGCCGCCGGGCGGGGTGCGGGTGTCCAGGGCGGGCACCGCGGCCGCGTAGGAGGTCGGCGCCTCCAGGCCGGTCAGCACGGGCAGGTCGCCCATCGTCGACTCGTCGA
Organism: Kitasatospora sp. NPDC056800; assembly: GCF_042789775.1. Classification (NCBI taxonomy): domain Bacteria; kingdom Bacillati; phylum Actinomycetota; class Actinomycetes; order Kitasatosporales; family Streptomycetaceae; genus Kitasatospora; species Kitasatospora sp. NPDC056800. The sequence continues at coordinate 25,103 of NZ_JBHUAL010000041.1, forward strand.
ACTCCTCGGCCGGTACGGTGACGCTCCCGCCCTGGCCGGATTCGGGGCCGGTACCCGTCGACACACGGCCTCCCCTGACAGTTCGACACGAGCGGACTCGCGGCCGGGCACGGCCGGCCCGTTCGGTCGACCCCTACGGCATCGATGATGGCATGTCCAGAGGGGCGTTCCGGGCCTGACCGGGGTCGACGGGTGATCCGTGGCCATCACGTGATCGGCCCGTGACCGCCGGTTCGTCCTGCACGGTCGCCTGCGCGCGCAGGTGCACCGCCGGATTGGCCGGAAACCCTTCCTACGCGGCCGGAACTCCCTGACGGTCGATCAGTTCCAGGGAGCGTTCCAGCAGCTCGACGGGGTCGGTGCCGGCCGGCCGGGAGAGCCAGTGGATCCGGTCGTCGCGGCGGAACCAGGACTCCTGGCGGCGGGCGAAGCGCTTGGTGGCCCGGACGGTCTCGGCCCGGGCCTCGTCCTCGGTGCACCCGCCGGCGAAGTGGTCGAGCACCTGCTGGTAGCCGAGCGCCCGGGAGGCGGTCCTGCCCTCCCGCAGTCCGACCTTCTCCAGCTCCCGCACCTCGTCCAGCAGTCCGGCCTCCCACATCCGGTCGACCCGCAGCGCGATCCGCTCGTCCAGCTCGGGGCGCGGCACGGCGACGCCGATCTGCACCGCCTCGTAGACGGCGGTGTTGCTCGGCAGGTTGGCGGTGAACGGCTGCCCGGTGATCTCGATGACCTCCAGGGCGCGGACGATCCGCCGCCCGTTGCCGGTGAGGATCGCCTCGGCGGCCGCCGGGTCCAGCTCGGCCAGCCGCCGGTGCAGCGCGTACGGGCCGGCCTGCTCCAGCTCGGCCTCCAGCCGGGCCCGCACCGCCGCGTCGGTGCCCGGGAACTCCATCTCGTCGATCGCCGCCCGGACGTACAGCCCGGAGCCGCCGACCAGGACGGGCGTGCGGCCGGCGGCGAGCAGCCGGTCGATCTCGGCCCGGGCCAGCCGCTGGTACTCGGCGACGCTGGCGGCCTCGGTGACGTCCCAGACGTCCATCAGGTGGTGCGGCACTCCCCCGCGCTCCTCCATCGTGAGCTTGGCGGTGCCGATGTCCATGCCCCGGTACAGCTGCATCGAGTCGGTGTTGATCACCTCGCCGTCGAGACTGCGGGCGATGGCGACGGCCAGGTCGGACTTGCCGGCGGCGGTCGCGCCGACGATCGAGATGACGCGCGGGGTACGGGAGCTGCTCACCGCTCCAGTCTCGCAAAACGGCCGGGCGCCCGCGGACCGGGCTGCCACCCGCCCGCGACTGCGCGAGGATATGACTGTTTCCCGGACACTTTCCGGCCGTTTCCCCGGTTGGGCCGGTTTGCGAACGCTTTGCCGAGCCCGGTCGTTGTGCGGGGAACAGCGGATGAAGGAGATCGCCATGGGTCTGATGGACAACCTCAAGGGCAAGGCCGAGGAGCTCAAGGACAAGGCCAGCGAGTTCGCCGGCAAGCACAGCGACCAGATCGAGAAGGCCGTGGACAAGGCCGGCGGCGCGATCGACAAGGCGACCAAGGGCAAGTACAGCGACAAGATCGAGCACGGCGCCGGCAAGGCCAAGGGCGCGGTCGGCGACTTCGCCCACAAGCCGAAGCCCGGCGACGAGGAGCAGCCCCCGCAGGCCCCGCGGTCCTGAACCGCAGGCCTGCCCCGCCGACTTGCTAGGACCAGGACGCCACGAAGTACCCGACCCCGTACGGCGCGTCCTGGTAGCCCAGCCGCCCGGTGAGGCCGGCGCCCTGCGCGGCGCCGGCCAGCACCTGCCAGGGTGCCCGGCCGTCGGCCTTGAGCTCGGCGGCCAGGCCCGGGTCCAGTGCGGCCAGGGCGGGCAGGTCGGCCGTGCCCAGGGCGGCGGCCAGCGCGGTGTCGAAGCCCTCGGCCCGCTCGTCCAGGTAGCCGGGCGCCTTCACCGAGCGGCAGGCGCTGCCGTCGCCGAGCACCAGCAGGGCGACCCGGTCGGCGAGCCCGGCCAGGCCCTGGCCGAGGCCGAGCATCCGGTCGGCGGGGGCGTCGGCGGGCACCGCGCAGGCGTGCGTGGGCAGGCCCACCCCGGCGCGCTCCAGCAGCCAGGCGCCGACGGTCAGCGAGGGGGCCAGCTCCGGCCCCTCGACCCGCTCGCCGGGCAGCTTGGCGACCAGCGGCACTCCGTAGCGGTGGAAGGAGCCGGCCCCGCCCTCGGTCCACACCTCGGCCGCCGGCCCGGTGCCGACCACCACGACCAGCTGCGGTCCGGCCGCGACCAGCGCCGCGAGCGCCTCGTCGCAGGCCGCGCGCAGGCCGTCCAGCTCGGGCGCGGCCCCGGCGGCGACCTCGGGGACGAGCAGCGGCGGACAGGGGCACACGGCGGCGGCTACCAGCATGCGGATCACTCTAGCCAACGACGACGGCGGCCCGGCGGGAGTGGATCCTCCCGTCAGGCCGCCGTACCGGGCACGGTGTCAGTCGCCGCAGCAGGCCCCGCCCGCCGGCGCGGCCAGTGGCAGCTCCGCCGGGGCGCCGATCTTCGGCAGGCCGAGCAGCACGCCGGCCGGCTTGGCGGCGGGCGCGGCCTGGCGCTTCTCCCAGGCGTCGCCGGCCCGGGTGCGGCGCACCGCGAGCGCGGGGCCCTCGGCGAGCAGGTGGTGCGGGGCGGCGTAGGTGATCTCGACGGTCACCGTGTCGCCGGGGCGCACCGGCTCCTCCGGCTTGGTGAAGTGCACGAGCCGGTTGTCGGGGGCGCGGCCGGAGAGCCGCCGGGTCTGGTCGTCCTTCTTGCCCTCGCCCTCGGCGACCAGGATCTCCAGGGTCCGCCCGACCTGCTTCTTGTTCTCCTCCCAGGAGATCTCCTCCTGGAGGGCGATCAGCCGGTCGTAGCGGGCCTGCACGACCTCCTTCGGCACCTGGTCCGCCATCTCCGCGGCGGGGGTGCCGGGGCGCTTGGAGTACTGGAAGGTGAAGGCGTTGGTGAAGCGGGCCTCGCGGACGACGTGCATCGTCTCCTCGAAGTCCTCCTCGGTCTCGCCGGGGAAGCCCACGATGATGTCGGTGGAGATCGCCGCGTCGGGCATCGCCTCGCGGACCTTCCGGATGATCCCGAGGAAACGCTCCTGCCGGTAGGAGCGGCGCATCGCCTTGAGGACGCGGTCCGAGCCGGACTGCAGCGGCATGTGCAGCTGGTGCATCACGTTCGGGGTCTCGGCCATCGCGGCGATCACGTCGTCGGTGAAGTCGCGCGGGTGCGGCGAGGTGAAGCGGATCCGCTCCAGGCCCTCGATCTGGCCGGCGGCGCGCAGCAGCTTGGAGAAGGCCTCGCGGTCGCCCAGGTCGGAGCCGTAGGCGTTGACGTTCTGGCCGAGCAGGGTCACCTCGATGACGCCCTCGCCCACCAGCGCCTCGATCTCGGCGAGGACGTCGCCGGGGCGGCGGTCCTCCTCCTTGCCGCGCAGCGCGGGGACGATGCAGAAGGTGCAGGTGTTGTTGCAGCCGACCGAGATGGCGACCCAGGCGGCGTACGCGGATTCGCGGCGGGTCGGCAGGGTGGAGGGGAAGGTCTCCAGCGACTCCAGGATCTCGACCTGGGCCTTGCGCTCGACCGCGGCCCGCTCCAGCAGCGCCGGCAGGTGGCCGATGTTGTGGGTGCCGAAGACCACGTCGACCCAGGGGGCGCGCTTGACGATGGTCTCGCGGTCCTTCTGGGCCAGGCAGCCGCCGACGGCGATCTGCATGCCCTTGTGGCGGGTCTTGACCGGCGCGAGCTGGCCGAGGTTGCCGTACAGCTTGTTGTCGGCGTTCTCGCGCACCGCGCAGGTGTTGAACACCACCAGGTCCGGGTCGCCCTCGGGCCCGGCCTTGACGTACCCCGCGTCCTCCAGCAGGCCGGACAGCCGCTCGGAGTCGTGGACGTTCATCTGACAGCCGTGCGTGACGACCTTGTAGCTCTTCAATCCGCTCTCACCGCTCACCAGACCAGGGTACGGGCAGCGGCGAAGGGCTTTTCCCGGAGCTTCCACCACCCGTTCCCCTCCCGTTCGGCCGGAGCGCCTGGCAGTATCCCTGCATGACCCCCACCACTCCGTACCGTCCCGGCGCCGCCGTCCGTGCCGCGGCCCGCAGCCCGTTGTGGCGGACGGTGCTGGTGCTGGTGCTGCTGGTGGCCGGGTTCGGCGGCTGGTGGCTGTCGGCGGGCCGCTCGCCCGGGTACCCGCGCGGCGAGGTCCGCTTCGCCACCGGGGTGCAGCGCGGCGTCTACGACCGGTACGGGCAGCTGCTCCAGGGCCACGTCTCGCGGGCGATGCCGGGGGTGCGGCTGGCCCTTGACAACTCCGAGGGCTCGGTCGACAACATCGGCCGGGTGATCAACGGCCGGGACACCTTCGCGATCGCCACCGCCGACGCGGTCGCCGACTACCACGAGCCCGGCAAGGAGAAGCTGCGGGCGATCGCCCGGCTGTACGACGACTACCTGCAGCTGGTCGTCCCGGCCTCCTCCCCGGTGCGGCGCACCGCCGACCTCAAGGGCCTGAAGGTCGGCGTCGGGCTGCCGCAGTCCGGGGTGAACCTGGTGACCAGGCGGCTGCTGACCGCCGCCGGGCTGGACCCGGACCACGACATCGTCCCGGTGCCGAAGGGCGTCGGCGAGGCCGCCGACGACCTGCGCGCGGGCACCCTGGACGCCTTCTTCTGGTCCGGCGGCCTGCCCACCAGCGCGCTCACCGACCTCTCCGAGCACGTCCGGATCCGGATCGTGCCGCTGAGCGACCTCGCCGAGGCCCTGCACAAGGCCGAGGGCGGCGGCACCGACGCCTACCGGGCGGCCACCATGCCCAAGGGCACCTACCCGAACGCCGAACCGAAGGACGCGGTCGCCACGGTGGCCGTGCCCAACCTGCTGATCACCCGGGACGACGTGGACCCGGGCCTGGTCGAGGGCATGACCCGCGCGGTGATCGACAGCCGGGACCAGATCGGCGCCCAGGTGCACGCGGCCCAGCTGGTCGACCTGCGCACCGCCGTCTACACCGACCCGCTCCCGCTGCACACCGGCGCGGCGCGCTACTACCGCTCGGTGAAGCCGTAGGCCCCGCCCCGGCGGCTACTTCTCCGGCTTCTCCGGCCGGGGCACCGCCAGCGTCACCGCGAGCCCGGTCGGCTTGACCGGCGCGAAGCCGAGCGTGCCGCCGCCGGCCGCCAGCAGGGTGCGGGCGATGGACAGCCCGAGCCCCGAACCGTCCACGTTCTGGTGCCGCGGGCTGCGCCAGAACCGGTCCCCGGCCCGGGACAGCTCGTCCTCGGTGAGGCCGGGCCCGGCGTCGGTGACGGTCACCGCGACCTCGTCCCGGCGCACCGCGACCCGCAGCCGCACCTCGCTGCCGGGCGGGCCGAACTTGAGCGCGTTGTCGACCACGGCGTCCAGGGCCGAGCCGAAGCCGATCGGGTCGGCCATCCCGATCGCCAGCGCCGGGCCGTCCCAGCGCAGCGTGATCCCGCGCTGCTCGGCCGCCGGCCACCAGGCGTCGACCCGGGCCAGGGTGAGCTCGGCGAGGTCGGTGCGCTCCGGTTCGGGGCGGGCGTGCTCGGCGGTGGCCAGCCCGAGCAGGTCGTCCAGCACCCGGGCCAGCCGGACGCCCTCCTCCCGTACGCCGCTGAGCTCCTCCTCGTGGCCCTCGGGCAGTTCCAGGCCGAGCAGCTCGACTCGCAGCAGCAGGGCCGACAGCGGGTTGCGCAGCTGGTGCGAGGCGTCCGCGACGAAGGCCTTCTGCTGGTCCATGGCGAGCACCACGTGGTCCGCCATCTCGTTGAACGAGCGGGCCAGCCGCTGGAGTTCGGGCGGTCCGCCGCCGGGGGCGACCCGGGCGGCCATCCGGCCGGTGGCGATGTCGTGGGTGGCCCGGTCCAGGGTGCGCACCGGGCGCAGCACCCACTCGGTGAGCCGGACGGCGAGCAGCACGGCGACGATCATCGCGGCGGCCTCACCCGCGACGATCACCAGCCACTTGTGCAGCACCCGGGTGCGCAGCGCCTCGGTCGGGGACTCGCTCAGCACCACCGCGACCACGTCGCCGTCGCGCACCACCGGGGCGGCGACGATGATCGTCCGGTCCGGCGTCCACGGCCAGACCTGCGGCGGGTTGTGGCTGCGCCGCCCGTCCAGCGCCTCCTGGAAGGCCTGGGCGCCCCAGCCCTCGCCGGGCACCCGCCAGTCGCCCGGGGCGGCGGCGATCGCCACCCCGTCGCGCTGGAAGATGCCCAGGCGGACGCCGTACAGGTCGTGGTAGCGGCGGACCTCGGAGAGGATCGCGCGCTGCCGGCTGAGGTCGCCCGGGGCGGGTTCCGGTTCGCCCTTGCGGGCGGAGTCGGCGGCGCCGGAGGTGGGCAGGTCCTGGGCGAGGCGGGCGGCGTCGTCGAGCCGGTCGACGACGACCTTGGTCTGCTCGGCCGCCGCGACCGCCGCCGCGAGCGGCAGCCCCAGGGCGGCCAGGACGCAGAGCATGAGGGCGATCAGGATGCCGAGCAGGCGGGTGCGCACGTGCGGTCAGTGCTCCGCGGGAGCGGGGGCGGACGGGGCGGGGGCCGACGGGGCGGGGGCGGCCGGCGCCGGACAGTCGGGGATCAGCCGGTAGCCGACCCCGCGCACGGCCTCGACCAGTCCGGGCAGCGCCAGCTTGTTGCGCAGCGAGCCGATGTGCACCTCCAGGGTGCGCCCGTTGCCCTCCCAGCCGCTGCGCCAGACCTCGCTGAAGATCTGCTCGCGTCGGTAGACCACGCCCGGGCTCTGGGCGAGCAGCGCGAGCAGGTCGAACTCCTTGCGGGTGAGCGGCACGTCGCGGCCGTCCACGCTGACCCGGCGGCGCTCCCGGTCGATCCGGATGCCGCGGGACTCCAGCGGGCCGCGCTGCTGCGGCACGGTGTCGGGCGCGGGCACCGGCACCGCGGCGGGGGCGGCGCCGCGGCGGGCCACGGCGTGGATGCGGGCGAGCAGCTCGCCCATGTCGTACGGCTTGGTGACGTAGTCGTCGGCGCCCAGGTTGAGGCCGTGGATCCGGGAGCGGACGTCGGCGCGGGCGGTGACCATGATCACCGGGACGCCGCTGCCGGCCCTGATCCGGCTGCACACCTCGAAGCCGTCGCGGTCGGGCAGCCCGAGATCGAGCAGCACCACGCGGTACGGCTCGTTGCCGTCCGGCACCAGGGCGTCCAGCGCCTCGTGCCCGCTGCGGGCGTGCCGGACCTGGAAGCCGTGCCGGCCCAGCACCGCGACCAGCGCGGCGGCCACGCGTTCGTCGTCCTCGACGAGCAGAAGTCGCATCCTGTTCTCCTCCTTCCCCCACCTGATCACCAGTGATCACCGGGCCGATCGGTCAGGTCCCGGTCCTGCGCAGTATGAGCCAGTGAACGGCCCGACGCCAGGTTCGACCGCGCACCGGGCCCGTGGGGGACGGGGAGCACCGGAGCGGATTCCCGCTGTGACATGCCCCGTCGGCGCCCGCGCGAACAGCGCGTGGGCGACGCGTGGCCGTTTCGTGATCCTCAAGTTCCGCTCAGATCGGCTGACGGCGAACGGTCACGGCTCCTAAGGTCGGCCCACCGGGGGCTGCGGCTCCGCCGGCCGCGGCCCCCGGATTCGCACCACCACTGCCTCCCAAGGGAGTTGAGACTTCTCGGGCAGGCGTTATTCGACGACAGAGGGAGCAGGCGCGATGACCGAGAGCCCGGTCGAGGACTCAACCACCGCAGCCGCCCCCCTGGTCGTGCTGAGCAAGGTCAACAAGCACTACGGCGCACTGCACGTGCTACAGGACATCGACCTCAGGATCGCCCAGGGCGAGGTGGTCGTACTGATCGGCCCGTCCGGTTCGGGCAAGTCGACGCTCTGCCGGACGATCAACCGGCTGGAGACGATCGACTCCGGCACGATCACCATCGACGGCCGACCGCTGCCCGACGAGGGCAAGGAGCTGGCCCGGCTGCGCGCCGAGGTCGGCATGGTGTTCCAGAGCTTCAACCTGTTCGCGCACAAGACCGTGCTGGAGAACGTGGTCATCGGCCAGGTGAAGGTGCGCAAGGTGCCCCGCCCGCAGGCCGAGAAGACCGCCCGGGAGCTGCTGGAGCGGGTCGGCGTCGGCGCGCAGGCGGACAAGTTCCCGGCCCAGCTCTCCGGCGGCCAGCAGCAGCGCGTGGCGATCGCCCGGGCGCTGGCGATGAAGCCCAAGGTGATGCTCTTCGACGAGCCCACCTCGGCGCTGGACCCGGAGATGGTCAACGAGGTGCTGGAGGTCATGCGCCAACTGGCCGCGGACGGCATGACGATGGTCGTGGTCACCCACGAGATGGGCTTCGCGCGCTCCGCCGCCAACCGGGTGCTGTTCATGGCCGACGGGAAGATCGTCGAGCAGAACACCCCGGACGCCTTCTTCACCGCACCGCGCTCCGACCGCGCCAAGGACTTCCTCTCGAAGATCCTCCACCACTGACGCTTCGAGACCAGCGGGGCCGCCCCCGGCATCGTCACCGGTGCCGGCCGGTCCCGCCGTGCAACGCCTTCCAGACGCCAGAGCCCGGTTGACACCGCGGCCCACCCCCAGGAGAACCCTCATGAGGACGTCCCGCACCCTCGCCGTCGCGCTCTGTGCCGTCGCGCTCACCGCCACCGCCGCCTGCGGCAAGGACGGCACCCCCGGCACCACCGCCGCGAGCAGCGGCGGCAGCGCCGCCCCGGCGCTGCCGACCTACACGGTCAAGACCGACGTCAAGGTCGACTCCGCGGTCCTCGCCGAGGCCAGGAAGCGCGGCCAGCTGATCATCGGCGCCAAGGCCGACCAGCCGAACCTCGGCTGGGAGGACGTCGCCAGCGGCGACCGCAGCGGCTTCGACATCGAGATCGCCAAGATGATCGCCGCCGACCTCGGCTTCACCCCGCAGCAGATCAAGTGGCAGACCCTGGTCTCCTCGCAGCGCGAGCCGGCCATCGCCAAGGGCCAGATCGACTTCTACGTCGGCACCTACAGCATCAACGACGAGCGCAAGAAGAGCGTCTCCTTCGCCGGCCCGTACTACATCGCCGGCCAGGACCTGCTGGTGAAGGCCGACAACACCACGATCACCGGCGCGGAGAGCACCGGCGGCAAGAACGTCTGCACCGCCACCGGCTCGACCTCGATCAAGAACATCCAGCAGTACAACCCGAAGGTCACGCAGTTCGACACCTACTCGGCCTGCGTCGAGAAGCTGATGTCCGGCGAGGTCGACGCGGTCACCACCGACGACGCGATCCTCAAGGGCTACGCCTCCAAGTACGCCCCCAAGCTCAAGGTGGTCGGCAAGCCGTTCACCAAGGAGAACTACGGCGTCGGCCTCAACAAGGACGACAAGGCGCTGCGCGACGCCATCAGCGACGCCCTCAAGGCCCACGAGGACAACGGCGACTGGAAGAAGGCCTACGACGCGACCCTGGGCGCCTCCGGCTCCGCCGCGCCGGACGTCCCGGCCCTCGAGCGCTACTGATCCACCCGCCGTACGTCGACTTCCCGACCATGAACTGAGAGGAGGGCCGCCGGATGGGGTTCCTGTTCGAGGACGACAACTTCGCGTTGTTCCGCGACGGCTTCCTACAGACGATCGAGGTGAGCGCGCTCAGCGCTCTGCTCGCCCTGCTGCTGGGCACCCTGCTGGCGGCCTTCCGGGTCTCCCCGGTGCCGGTCCTGCGCGCCTTCGGCACCGCCTGGGTCACGCTCTTCCGCAACACCCCGCTGACCCTGCTGTTCTTCGCCGTCACCTTCGGCCTGCCGCCGCTGGGCGTGCACTTCAGCCACCTGGTGTTCGCGGTGCTGGCGCTCGGCGGGTACACCGCCTCGTTCGTCTGCGAGGTGATCCGCTCCGGCATCAACACCGTGCCGCTCGGCCAGGCGGAGGCCGCCCGCAGCCTGGGCATGTCCTTCGGCCAGACCCTCACCCTGGTCGTCCTGCCGCAGGCCGCCCGGACCGTCCTGGGCCCGATGAGCAGCGTGTTCATCGCCCTGCCCAGGAACTCGGCGATCGCCGGCGCGTTCAGCGTCTCCGAGCTGTACAGCGCCCAGCAGACCTTCTCCGAGCGCGGCTTCTCGATCTTCGCCATCTTCTTCTGGGTGGCCTGCGCCTACCTGCTGATCAGCGCGACGATCGCCACGTTCTTCCGCTTCCTGGAATCCCGACTGGCGGTGGCCCGATGAGTGTTCTGAACCGCCAGGCTTCGGCCAGCGTCCTCTACGACGCCCCCGGTCCGAAGGCCCGCACCCGGTACCGCGCGTTCGGCGTCCTCTCGGTGCTCGGCATCGCCGGTCTCCTCTGGTACGTCTTCACCGCGCTGAACGACAACGGCCAGTTCGACCCCGACCTGTGGGACCCGTTCCAGTACAACTTCGTCCAGCAGATGATCCTGGACGGCCTGCTGGCCACCCTGAAGGCCTTCGGGCTGGCGGCGGTCTTCTCGCTCGCCCTGGGCGCCCTGCTGGCGGCCGGTCAGCTCTCCGACCACAAGCCGGTCCGCTGGTTCTGCACGGCCTTCACCCAGTTCTTCCGGGCGATGCCGCTGCTGATCCTGATCGTCGGGCTCTACTACGCCTTCTTCGCCAAGGAGTCGATGTGGGCGCTGGTGCTCGGCCTCACCCTCTACAACGGAGCGGTCCAGGCCGAGATCATCCGCAGCGGCGTCAACGCCGTGCCGCGCGGCCAGGGCGAGGCGGCGTACGGGCTCGGCATGCGCAAGACCCAGGTGATGACGTCGATCCTGGTGCCGCAGGCCGTCCGTTCGATGCTGCCCTCGATGATCGGCCAGCTGGTCGTCACCCTCAAGGACACCTCGCTCGGTCTGATCATCACCTACCAGGAGCTGCTGTTCATCGGCAAGAAGATCGCCAGCCAGCCGATGAACGCCGCGGGCTTCCCCTACATCCCCGTGGTGCTGGTGATCGGACCGATCTACATCGCGATGTGCCTCCTGTTGACCGCGCTCGCACGCTGGATCGAAGCACGCGGCCGTCGCGGCGCGAACCGGCGCACTTCGACTTCTGCTTGACGGACACGCAGGCGAACTGTTGCATTGCTCTTCGTGACACCTCCCGGGAGCATCCACGCGGCATATGCGGCAGCGGTAACTGACGCCGGCCGATCGGCCGGTTCGTGCCCGGAGGTTCCCTCATGGACCCGGTGATCGTGGTCGGGGCCGGACCGGTCGGTCTGGCCCTGGCCCTCGCCCTGGCCCGGCACGAGGTCCCCACCATCGTCCTGGACGAGGGCTCCGGCCTCTGCCCGGAAGGCCCGCGCAGCCTCGTCCTCGGCGCCGACACCGCCGCCTTCCTGACCCGGATCGGCTACCCGCGGGCCGTCTCGGACTCCGCGCTGTGGGACTCCTTCGCCGTCTGGCGCCGCCGCCAGGAGGTGCTGCGGATCGACCTCACCGACTCGCCCACCTACCACCTGCCCCAGCACCGCCTCCAGCGCGGGCTGCGCGACGCCCTGACCGGCACCCCGCTGATCAGGCTGGTCCCGCTCAACCGGGTCGTCGAGCTCGAACAGGACCGGGACGGCGTCAGCCTCCGCACCACCGGCACCCAGGACGGCTCCACCACCTGGTGGCGCGGCAGCCACCTGGTCGGCTGCGACGGCGCCAGATCCACCGTCCGCAAGCTCCTGAAGATCCGCTTCCCCGGCCGCCCGGCGGTCGACCGCAACGCCATCGCCACCGTCCGGGTCGACCTGCCCTTCGACGGCGCCCGGCTGCACCGCGAGCCCCCGTGGCGGGGCGACCGCGAGGCCTCCGCCCGTCCGCTGCCGGACGGCGTCTGGCGGCTCGACTGGCGGCTGCCCCCCGGCCGCCCCGCCGCCACCGAGACCGTCGACCCGCACGCCACCTGGCCCGGCATCGTCACCGGCGACACCCTGCTCACCCGGGTCACCTCCACCCTCACCGGCTGGTGCGGCGAACTGCCCCGCTTCGAACTGCTGGCCGCCGCCGACCACACCGCCCAGCAGCGGCTCGCCGCCCGCTTCCGCAGCGGCCGCTGCTTCCTGGCCGGCGACGCCGCCCACCTGCACGGCGCACTCGGCATGCAGAACCTCGCGGACGGGCTGCGCGACGCCGACAACCTCGCCTGGCGGCTCGCCCTCGCCTGGCACCTCCACTCCGGCGGCCCGCAGCCCGGCGGCTCCCTGCTGGACGGCTACGAGGCCGAGCGGCGCGGGGCGGTCGGCGCCCGGCTGCGCGCGGTCGACCAGTCCATGCCGCTGCTGCGCCCGCTGCGCGGCTGGCAGCAGACCCGGCGCTCGCTGCTGGTCGGCGGCTTCCGCAAGCACGCCCCGCTGCTCGCCGACGGCCAGCTCGGCACCGGCCGGTTCGGCGGCGCGCCCGCCTACCCGGCGGCCCCCTCCGGCGTCCCGGCCCGGGTCCCGGTGCAGCGCGGCGCGCGCGGCACCACCTCGCTCAGCGAGCTGCTGCCCGCCACCGCCCCCGGCGTACTCGTCCCGGACCTGCCGGTGCTCGCCGACGACGGCACCCCCGACCACCTGCACGCCCGGCTCGGCACCACCTTCCTGCTGCTGCTGGTCGCCCCCGGCACCGCCGTCTGGTCCTCCGAGCACTGGCTCGGCGCCGGCCTGATGCCCCGCCTCGCCGAGGTCGCCGCCGCGCTGCCCGTCCCCGCCGAGGTGCTGGTCACCGAGGACTACCCGGGCGCCGGGCCGCACACCGTCCTGCTGATCCGCCCGGACGGCCACCTGGTCGGCACCACCCAGGGGGCCGTCGCCGAGGACCTGCTCGCCCTCGCCGACCGCGCCCGCGGCGGCCCGGCCACGCTCGGCCCGGCCCCCGACCCGGCCGAGCAGCCCTCGCCCCAGCAGGTGGACTCCCCGAGCTGAGGCCTCCGGGCCGCGGCGGGCCACGGCCTCAGCCGGCCACCGCCGTGGCCCGGCTCTCGCGGACCACCGTCACCCGGATCTGGCCCGGGTACGTCAGCTCGGTGGAGACCTGGCGGGCGACCTCACGGGCGATCAGCTCCGCACCGAGGTCGTCCACCGCGTCCGGACGGACCATCACCCGCACCTCACGGCCCGCCTGCATCGCGAACACCTCGGCCACGCCCTCGTGCGAACGCGCGATCTCCTCCAGCCGCGCCAGCCGCCGGACGTACAGCTCCAGCGACTCCTTGCGCGCACCCGGCCGGCCGCCCGAGCAGCCGTCCGCGGCCTGGGTCAGCACGGCCGTCACGGTGCGCGGATCGACCTCGTTGTGGTGGGCGGCGATCGCGTGCACCACCTCGGCGGACTCCCCGTACCGCCGGGCGAGCTCCGCGCCGACCGCGGCGTGGCTGCCCTCCGACTCGTGGGTGAGCGCCTTGCCGATGTCGTGCAGCAGCGCCGCGCGCCGCACCGGCTCCGGGTCCACCCCGAGCTCGGCGGCCATCATCCCGGCCAGGTGCGCGGACTCCAGCAGGTGCCCGAGCACGTTCTGCCCGTACGACGCCCGGTAGCGCAACGAGCCCAGGGTGCGGACGAGTTCGGGGTGCACCCCGTCGACCCGGGCCTCCAGCAGGGCGTCCTCGCCGGCCCGGACGCAGCTCTGCCCGACCTCCTCGCGGCTGCGCTCGTACAGGCTCTCGATCCGGGTCGGGTGGATCCGGCCGTCCTCGACCAGCTGCTCCAGGGTGAGCCGGGCGGTCTCCCGGCGGACCGGGTCGAAGCAGGACAGCTGCACCGACTCGGGGGTGTCGTCGACGATCAGGTTCACGCCGGTGACCGCCTCGAAGGCGCGGATGTTGCGGCCCTCGCGGCCGATGATCCGGCCCTTCATGTCCTCGTTCGGCAGCCGCAGGACGGTGACGGCGCTCTCCGCGGTCTGCTCCGTCGCCAGCCGCTGGACCGCCCCGGCGACGATGTCCCGGGCCCGGCGCTCGCCCTCCTCCCGGGCCTCGCGCTCGATCTCCCGGACGGTGACCGCGGCCTCCCGCCGGGCCGAGTCCTCGGCCTCCCGCAGGAGTTCGGCGCGGGCCTGCTCGGCGGAGAGCCCGGCGGCCCGCTCCAACGCCGCCGCCCGCCGGGCGACCAGCGCCTCGGCCTCGCCCCGGGACTGCTCCACCTCGGCGGAGCGCTCGGCCAGTTCGTCCTCCCGGCGGCGCAGCCTGCGCAGCTCCTCGGCCATGTCCTCCTCGCGGCGGGCCAGTTCGGTCCGCTGCCGGGCGGACTGCTCCTCGGCCCACCGGCGGGCCTGCTCGGCCTCGGCCAGCGCACCGCGCCGGGCCGCCCGGAGCCGCCTGATCGCCAGCCCGGCGGCGGCCACGACCACCAGCAGCAGGAGTGCGGCCGATCCGGCGACCGGCACCAGTGAGCCGCCCGGGCCGGTGCCCGCCGAGATCCCCATTCCCGCCCACTCCCCCGTCGCCGCGCGCGCCGCCGTCCGGAGGCGCCCCGGGCACTGAAGGCGAGGCTAGGTGGGGGTCACGGGAGGGTCAAGAGTTGACCTGGTCCACTCCAAGACACCTACAGAACTGCCACTACTCCCGACCCGACGGTTCACTCCACTCCTCTTCCAGCGCGCTGCGCACCACCCGGAACGCCAGTCCTTCGGAGTAGCCGCGCCGGGCCAGCATCCCGACCAGCCGCCGGGTGCGCACCTGGGCGTCCAGCCCCCGGGTGGACCGCAGCTTGCGCTCGACCAGCGCCCGGGCCGCGTCCGTCTCGTCGTCGTGGTCGAGCTGGGCGACGGCCTGCTCGACCAGGTCGGCGGCGACGCCCTTGGTGCGCAGCTCCTGGGCCAGCGCCCGCCGGGACAGGCCCCGGACGGCGTGCCGGGACTCCACCCAGGCCGCGGCGAAGGCCGCGTCGTCGATCAGCCCGACCTCTTCGAGCCGGGTGAGCACCGCGTCGGCGGCCTCCTCCGGGATCTCCCGCTTGCGCAGGGCGTCGGCGAGCTGCTTGCGGGTCTTGGCGGCGCCGGTCAGCAGCCGCAGGCAGATGTCCCGGGCGCGGGTCTCCGGGTCGGCCGACTCCTCGGCCTGCTTCCGGGAGGTACGGCCGGAGCCCTCCTCCCCGGGCAGCCCGGTGGCGGAGCGGCCCCGGCGCCCGCCGCGACGGGAGGCCGAGGCGGCCACACCCCCGTGACCGGCCGCCTCGCCGCCGCCGCGGCCGCTCTCCACGGCCGTCGGTGTCGAAGCGGGCCCGGCCGCTTCGGTTTGCTCGGCCTCCAGGGCCGAGCGCCGCCGCCGGCGGCCGGTGGGCAGCTCGGAGGCGGAGACCAGGCCGAGCGCCTCGACCGGGGTTTCCGCCGGCTCCGGCCCGGGCGCCGCGCCGCGCACCGCCCGGGTCGGAGCCAGGTCGAACTCCGGCTCGGCGCCGGATGCCCACTGCGCGGTGGACGGACGGCCGCGCCGGGAGCGCGAGGCCCGGGGCTTCGCGGCCACCGGCTCGGGCTCCTCCGCGACGGCGGCGAACCAGTCCGGCGGCCCGTGCTCGTCCTCCTCCGCGACCGCGGCGAACCAGTCCGGCGGCCCGTAGTCGTCGTCCTCCGGGCCCGCCGGGCCGCCGCCCACTGTGTCGTACTGCGTCAACGGCTCAGGCCTTGGCCGCCGCCGTCTTCTTCGCCGCGGCCGTCTTGGTGGCGGTCGCGGTGATCGGCTTGGCCGCGCCGTCGGCGGCGGCCTCGGCACTCTCCTCGGCCGGCTCCTCCACCTTCGGGCCGATGCCGAGCTTGCCCTTGATCTTCCGCTCGATCTCGTCGGCGAGCTGCGGGTTGTCCCGCAGGAAGTTGCGGGCGTTCTCCTTGCCCTGGCCGAGCTGGTCGCCCTCGTAGGTGTACCAGGCGCCCGACTTGCGGATGAAGCCGTGCTCCACGCCCATGTCGATCAGGCCGCCCTCGCGGCTGATGCCCACGCCGTAGAGGATGTCGAACTCGGCCTGCTTGAACGGCGCGGCGACCTTGTTCTTGACCACCTTGACGCGGGTGCGGTTGCCGACCGCCTCGGTGCCGTCCTTCAGGGTCTCGATCCGGCGGATGTCGAGGCGGACCGAGGCGTAGAACTTCAGCGCCCGGCCACCGGTCGTGGTCTCCGGCGAACCGAACATCACGCCGATCTTCTCGCGCAGCTGGTTGATGAAGATCGCGGTGGTGTTCGACTGGTTCAGCGCACCGGCGATCTTGCGCAGCGCCTGGCTCATCAGCCGGGCCTGCAGACCGACGTGCGAGTCGCCCATCTCGCCCTCGATCTCGGCGCGCGGCACGAGCGCCGCGACCGAGTCGATGATCACCAGGTCGATCGCGCCGGAGCGGATCAGCATGTCGGTGATCTCCAGCGCCTGCTCACCGGTGTCCGGCTGGCTGACCAGCAGGGCGTCGGTGTCCACGCCGAGCTTCTTGGCGTACTCCGGGTCGAGCGCGTGCTCCGCGTCGACGAACGCGACCGTGCCGCCGGCCTTCTGGGCGTTGGCGGCCAGGTGCAGGGTCAGGGTGGTCTTGCCGGAGGACTCGGGGCCGTAGATCTCGACCACGCGGCCACGCGGGATGCCGCCGACCCCGAGGGCGACGTCCAGGGCGGTGGACCCGGTGGAGATCACCTCGACCGGCTCGTTGGCCTTCTCGCCGAGGCGCATCACCGAGCCCTTGCCGAACTGCCGCTCGATCTGGGCGAGCGCGGTCTCAAGGGCCTTCTCGCGATCCGTACCTGCCATGGCTTTTTCCCTCGGGTTCTGTGCTGTGCGCTTCATCGTCCTCGACGCTAGCGCGTCCCACTGACAAACGGGCCCGGCCGGGCTCCGCCTGTGGAAAACTCCACGCCGGAGAGTACAAAGAACATCTGTTCGATTCAAGCGTCGCACGTCCAGGCCCCGCCGCCCCCGGGGACGCCCCGGGAGCGGCGCCCCGGGTCACTCCCCGCGCCTCGCCCCGTCCCCGCCGACCATCCGGCGCAGCCGCCGGGCCGCCTCCCGGCGCAGCTCCCGCCGGGCCCGCCGCTGCTCGCCCCGGTCGATCCGCGGGTCGGTGGCCACCTCGTACCGCCGCACGTACGTCCCCACGAAGCCCTGGAGCGTCGCCGCCGCCGGGATCGCGATCACCGCGCCGACCGCGCCGAGCAGCGCCGCGCCCGCGATCACCGAGCCGAAGGCCACCGCCGGGTGCACGTCCACCGTCCGCGCGGTGATCCTCGGCTGCAGCAGGTAGTTCTCGATCTGCTGGTACACCACGACGAAGACCAGCACCCAGAGTGCGTCCACGGGCTTCACCGTCAGCGCCACCAGCACCGGCAGCGTCCCGGCCAGGTAGGTCCCGAGGGTCGGCACGAACTGCGACATGACGCCGACCCAGACCGCCAGCGCCGCCGCGTACGGCAGGCCGAGCAGTTCGAACATCACCCAGTGCCCGGCGGCCGACACCACCGCGAGCAGCGCCCGGGAGTACAGGTAGCCGCCGGTCTTGGCGAGCGCGATCTCCCAGGCCCGCAGCACCTCGGCCTGCTTGGCGGGCGGCAGCATCGAACAGACCGTCCGGCGCACCCGCGGGCCCTCGGCGGTGAAGTAGAAGGTGAACAGCCCGACCGTGAAGGCCTTGAAGAGCCCGCCGATCACGGTGGACGAGACGCCCCAGGCGTTGTCGGCGGCCTGCTGGACGTAGGTCTCGATGGTGCCGGAATCCTTGAGCAACCGATTCTGCAACTCGCCCAGCGAGAGGTCCTGGTGGAAGGTCCGGTTGATCCAGTCGATCAGGTTGTCGACCAGGTGCGGCAGGTCCCCCGCGAGCTTCGCCACCTGGTCGACCAGCAGGGTGCCGAGCGCGGCGAGGAAGCCCACCACCGCGATCCCGACCGCCACGAACACCAGGAAGGTCCCGACCCCCCGGCGCACCCCCCGCGCGGCCATCCGGTCCACGGCCGGCTCCAGCGCCAGCGACAGGAAGAACGACACCAGCAGCATCACGAACAGGTCGATCAGCTGCCGGAACGCCCAGTCCGCGAGCTGGAAGGCCCCCACCAGCACCAGGAACAGCACCATCGCCCGCGGCAGCCAGCGCGGCATCCCGCCGCCCCACAGACCCCCACCCGCCGGAGCGCCCTCGGCGTCCCGGTCCGAATTCTTCTGTTCCGCGCTATTTGTCACCCGAACAGTCTGTCCCATGCCCCCGGGGGGCCGGCAGTCAGCGCAGCACCCCGGAGACGCCCTGGGTGTCGCAGACCACCCGCCAGACCTCCTTGGCCTCCCAGCCCGCCTCCAGCGCCTGCCGCACCGTCCGCCCGCCCAGCTCGCTCATCACGTGGTCGGTCGCGAACGACTCCGCGTACGCCTCCCCGAAGTGCGCGTACATCCGTCGCCAGAACTCCGTCAGCCTCATGCCCCAAGTATCCCGGACCGGGCCCGCCACTCCCCGGCCGTCAGCGCGTACTCGACCTCGCCGTGCTCGCTGCCCGGGATCATCTCCGGGTAGTCCTCGTGGAACGTGCGGACGTACGACAGCCCGCTCTTCTCCATCACCCGCCGCGAGCCCGCGTTCACCGCCATGGTGTACGCCACCACCCGCTCCACCCCCAGCTCCGCGAACCCGAGCCGGACCAGCGCCCGCGCCCCCTCCGTCGCGTAGCCGCGCCCCCACGCGGCCTGCCGCAAGCGGTACCCGAGCTCGACCTCCCCGCGCTCGCCCTCCCGCGTCGGCCGGAACTCGAACCACCCCAGGAACGCCCCGCCCGCCCGCTCCTCGGCCGCCCACCAGCCGAGGTCGCCGTAGCGCCGGTAGTGCTCCAGGTAGCGCGGCAGCAGCTCCCCCTCGACCCACTCCCGCGGACTCGGCTTCCCCCCGGTGAGGAAGCGCATCACCGCAGGGTCCCCGTCCAGCTCCACGAGCCGGTCCGCGTCCGCCGTCGTGAAGCGCCGCAGCACCAGCCGCTCGGTCGTCAGGAACACGGCCGCACCCGAATCACCCATGCCCCGATCCTCACCCCCGTCCCACCGCCCCGTCACCTGCTTTTCCCCGCCCCACCACCCGACGGGCGCGCGGGGCGCGGCCCGCGCCCCCGTCACCGGGGCAGCACCAGCAGCCCCGCCCCGAAGTACTGCCGTTCCCCGCAGCCCAGGAGCCCCGGGGGACACCCCGGCGCCGCCGCCCCGGCCAGCAGCGCGGCCAACCCGTCCGCCCCCAGCTCCGGGTGCAGGGCCGCCGCCACCGCCACCGCCCCGGTCACGTGCGCGGCCGCCATCGAGGTCCCCGCCAGCGCCGCGTACCGCCCGTCCGGCCAGTCGGAGACGACCGCCCCCTGCGGCCCGCCGTCCGGGTCGCCGCCGGGCGCGGCCAGCGAGACCCGTCCGCGCCCGTAGTTGGAGTAGGCCGCCGGGTGCCCGTCCCGGTTCACCGCCGTGACGGTGACCACCCCGGGCAGCTCACCGGGCAGCCGTACGCACTCCGTGCCCAGGTGACGCAGGGGCGCCGGCCCCGAGACCCGGTCGTTGGGGCTCCGCTCGTCGGTCCGCGAGGCGCCGAGGTCCTGCCCGTCGTTGCCCGCCGAGGCGACCACCACCGCCCCCGCCCGCCGGGCGTACCCGGCGGCCCGCCCGACGGCCGCGATCAGCGCGGCCTGGTCCGCGTCCCCGGGGCAGTTGTACTTCCACGGGTCGGCGAAGTAGCTGTTGTTGACCGCCTTCGCCCCGTGGTCGGCGGCCCAGAGCATGCCGCAGACGATGTTCTCCGCGTAGTACTGCCCGAGCGGCCCGAGCAGCCGGACGGCGGCGATCCGCACCCCGGGCGCCACCCCGGTGACGCCGTGGCCGTCCCGGGTGGCGCCGACGATCCCGGCGACGTGCGTGCCGTGGCCGCTCTCGACCACCCCGGGGTCGGGCCGCCAGGCGCCGGTACGGGCGTCGGGCCGGCCGTCCGCGCAGGAGGCGGAGGCCTTCGGGTCGACGGCGGCCCGCAGGTCCGGGTGGGTGTCGTCGACCCCGGAGTCCAGCACCGCGACCAGCACCCCGTGCAGCGCGTCGGCGCTCGGTGCGGCACCGCCGGAGACCGCCGAGGCGTCCGCCGCCCCGCGGGCGGCACCGCCGAGCATGGCGAGGTTCCAGGCGCCCGCCTCCCCCGGATCGGGCACCGTGACGGTCTCCCCGTCCATCCGGTCGCCGCCCGCCCGGCCACCGGTCCCGGCCCCCGCCGTGAAGTCCCCCGCCCCCGTCACCGCCCGCGGCGGCGCGACCACCGGCGCGGTCCTGGTCGCCCCGACGGCGGCGATCCCGGGCCGGGCCCGCACCCGGTCGGCGAACGGGCCGGTCGCGTACACCAGCACGGCCCCGATCTGCGGGTACTCCTGGACCACCTGCCCGCCCGCCGCCCGGCTCTCCGCCCCGGCCCGGGCGGCGCCGGCGGCGTCCTCGCCCTCGGCCAGCACCAGGTAGCTGAGGTACGCCCGCCCCGCCCCGGACACGGACGGGACGGCGCCGCCCACCACGAGCGCCATCAGCAGCATCGCAAGCAGCGCCCGGGCGGGCCCGCGGACCCGACGGCGTCGGGGGGGGCCGCCCCCCCGGGGCGCCGGCGCCCGCGCACCGGCGCCGGTCGCTTTTAAACAAAAACCAGCCCACCAGACCCAACAAAAAAACGTGTGGCGTGGTG
>NZ_JBHUAL010000041.1:45730-50789 GCF_042789775.1 Kitasatospora sp. NPDC056800
TTTATAAACACTCTCTGTTGGGGGGGCTGTTTCTTTTTTTTAAACCCCCCCGCCACCCCCCGCGGGGCGGGGGGGGGCCCGCGCCCCCGCGGGGGGGGGGGGGCCCCCCCCGACGGGTGCGCCTGCGCCATCGCACGGTCTCCGCTCGTCGGTCCGGTGGGTCACGGGTGGATCACCCATCCGATTCCTCACCATATGAGCGGATTGTGGTTTCTGCTCCCCGGCTTGCACCCCTCCTCCGAACCTCCCGCCCGCCCCCGCTTGTCGGTCCCACCCGGCACCATGGGGGCATGGCGCCCCAGCACCCGACCCCGTCCGCCGACGACCCCCTGGCCGGCTTCGCCCCGGCCACCCGGGCCTGGTTCACCGGTGCCTTCTCCGCCCCCACGGCCGCGCAGGCCGAGGCCTGGCAGGCCATCCAGCGGGGGACGGACGTCCTGGTGGTCGCCCCCACCGGCTCCGGCAAGACGCTGGCCGCCTTCCTCTCCGCCCTCGACCGGCTCAGCAGCACCCCTCCCCCCGCCGAGCCGAGGCACCGCTGCCGGGTCCTGTACGTCTCACCGCTCAAGGCCCTCGCGGTGGACGTCGAACGGAACCTGCGCGCCCCCCTGGCCGGCCTGCGCCAGGCCGCCGTCCGACTCGGCCTGCCCGAGCCCGAGGTCCAGGTCGCCATCCGCTCCGGCGACACCCCGGCCGCCGACCGCCGCCGCTTCGCGACCCATCCGCCGGACATCCTGATCACCACCCCCGAGTCGCTGTTCCTGCTGCTCACCTCCGCCTCCCGGGAGGCCCTGCGCGGTGTGGACACGGTGATCCTGGACGAGGTGCACGCGGTCGCCGGCACCAAGCGCGGCGCGCACCTCGCGCTCAGCCTGGAACGGCTGGACGAACTGCTGGACCGCCCGGCCCGCCGGATCGGCCTGTCCGCGACGGTCCGCCCGGTCGAGGAGGTGGCCCGCTTCCTGAGCCCGCGGCGCGGCGCCGCCGTGGTCCAGCCCGCCGCTGCCAAGGAGTTCGACCTCTCGGTGGTCGTCCCCGTCCCCGACCTGGACGACCTGCCCGCCGCCCCGGCCACCGGCGGCGCCGCCGGCACCGACCCGCAGCGGCAGGCGTCGATCTGGCCGCACGTCGAGGAGCGGATCGTCGACCTGGTCGAGGCGCACCGCTCGACCATCGTCTTCGCCAACTCCCGCCGGCTGGCCGAGCGGCTGTGCAACCGGCTGAACGAGATCGCCTACGAGCGCGCCACCGGCACCGCCGTCCCCGAGGCGCACGCCCCGGCCGAGCTGATGGGCGGCTCGGGCGCGGCCAAGGGCGCGCCCCCGGTCATCGCCCGGGCCCACCACGGCTCCGTCTCCAAGGAGCAACGGTCGCTCGTCGAGGAGGAGTTGAAGGCCGGCCGGCTGCCCGCCGTGGTCGCCACCTCCAGCCTGGAGCTGGGCATCGACATGGGCGCCGTCGAACTGGTCGTCCAGGTCGAGTCCCCGCCCTCGGTCGCCTCCGGCCTACAGCGGGTCGGCCGGGCCGGCCACCAGGTCGGCGCCGTCTCCACCGGCGTCTTCTTCCCCAAGTACCGGGGGGACCTCGTCCAGTCCGCCGTGGTCACCGAGCGGATGCGGGCCGGCCGGATCGAGGCGCTGCGCATCCCGCGCAACCCGCTGGACGTGCTCGCCCAGCAGCTGGTCGCGATGACGGCCCTGGACACCTGGCCGGTGGACGACCTGCTCGCCGTGGTCCGCCGCGCCGCGCCCTTCGCGACCCTCCCGCAGTCCGCCTTCGACGCCGTGCTCGACATGCTGGCCGGCCGCTACCCCTCGGACGCCTTCGCCGAGCTGCGCCCCCGCCTGGTGTGGGACCGGGTGGCCGGCACCGTGACCGGCCGCCCCGGCGCCCAGCGACTGGCCGTCACCTCCGGCGGCACCATCCCCGACCGCGGCCTGTTCGGCGTCTTCATCGCGGGCTCGGACCCCGAGAAGAAGGGTGGTGGTGGGCGACGGGTGGGCGAGCTCGACGAGGAGATGGTCTACGAGTCCCGCGTCGGCGACGTGTTCACCCTCGGCACCACCTCCTGGCGGATCGAGGAGATCACCCACGACAAGGTGCTGGTCACCCCCGCCCCCGGCGTCCCCGGCCGGCTCCCGTTCTGGAAGGGCGACACGCTCGGCCGCCCGCTCGAACTCGGCCGCGCCCTCGGCGCCTTCACCCGCGAACTGGGCGCCCTGCCGCCCGAGGCCGCCACCGAGCGCCTCAAGCGGGCCGGCCTGGACGACTGGGCGGCGGCCAACCTGCTGGACTACCTGGCCGAGCAGCGCGCCGCCTGCGGCCACCTCCCCGACGACCGCACCATCGTGGTCGAACGCTTCCGGGACGAGCTCGGCGACTGGCGGATCGTCGTCCACTCCCCCTTCGGCGCCCAGGTCCACGCCCCCTGGGCGCTCGCCCTCGGCGCCCGGCTGCGCGAGCAGCACGGCCTGGACCCGCAGGTCATGCACGCCGACGACGGCATCGTGCTGCGCCTGCCCGACGCCGACCTGCTGAGCCTCGACTTCGACTTCAGCAGCCCCTCGGCCCGGTCCGGCCAGGACGAGGCCCCGGTCGGCGCCGACGCCACCCTGTTCGACCCAAGCGAGATCGAGCAGCTGGTCACCGACCAGGTCGGTGGCTCCGCCCTGTTCGCCTCCCGCTTCCGGGAGTGCGCCGGCCGCGCCCTGCTGCTCCCCCGCCGCAGCCCCGGCCGCCGCACCCCGCTCTGGCAGCAGCGCCAGCGCGCCGCCCAACTGCTCGAAGTCGCCTCCGAGTACGGCTCGTTCCCGATCGTCCTGGAGGCCGTCCGGGAGTGCCTGCAGGACGTCTTCGACGTCCCCGGCCTGGTCGAGCTGATGGGCGATCTGGAGTCCCGCGCCGTCCGCCTGGTCGAGGTCACCACCCCCGAGCCCTCGCCCTTCGCCCGCTCGCTGCTGTTCGGCTACGTCGCCCAGTTCCTCTACGAGGGCGACTCCCCGCTCGCCGAGCGCCGCGCCGCCGCCCTCTCGCTCGACTCCCGGCTGCTGTCCGAACTCCTCGGCCAGGCCGAGCTGAGCGAGCTGCTCGACCCGCGGGTGCTCGCCGAACTGGAGGCCGAGCTCCAACGCCTCGTCCCCGAGCGCCGGATCAAGGACGCCGAGGGCGTCGCCGACGCCCTGCGCCTGCTCGGCCCGCTCTCCGAGGCCGAGTTGACCGTCCGCGGCGCCGAGCCGCTCTGGGCCCTGGAGCTGGAGGCCGCCCGCCGGGTGATCCAGGTCCGGATCGCCGGCGAGCGCCGCTGGGCCGCGATCGAGGACGCCGGACGGCTGCGCGACGCACTGGGCACCCCGCTGCCGGTCGGCGTCCCGGAGGCCTTCACCGAGCCGGTCAAGGACCCGCTGGGCGATCTGATCGCCCGCCACGCCCGCACCCACGGCCCGTTCACCGCCGCCGAGGCCGCCGCCCGCTACAGCCTCGGCACCGCCGTGGTCACCGGCACCCTGCACCGCCTGACCGCCGCCGGCCGCCTGGTCCAGGGCCACTTCAGGCCCGCCGGGAGCCAGACCGACCCCGAGTGGCACACCGCCCCCGAGTGGTGCGACGCCGAGGTGCTGCGCCGGCTGCGCCGCCGCTCGCTCGCCGCCCTGCGCCACGAGGTCGAGCCGGTCCCGCCGCGCGCCCTGGCCGCCTTCCTGCCGCAGTGGCAGCACCTGGCCGGCCACCGGCTGCGCGGCCCGGACGGCCTGTTGCGGGTGGTCGAGCAGCTCCAGGGCACCGCTCTGCCCGCCTCCGCGCTGGAGAAGCTGATCCTCCCGGCCCGGCTCACCGACTACTCCCCCGGCCTGCTGGACGAGCTGATGGCGGCCGGCGAGATCGGCTGGTGCGGGGCCGGCGCCCTGCCCGGCAAGGACGGCTGGCTCAGCCTGCACCTCACCGAGAACGCCCACCTGCTGCGCCCCGAGCCCGTCCCGCCCGCGCTCACCCCGGTGCACAGCGCGCTGCTGTCCGCGCTGGCCGGCGGCTACGGCCTGTTCTTCCGCCAACTCGTCCAGCAGCTCCCGGAGGAGACCGCCGAGCCGGAGGTCGTCGAGGCGCTCTGGGACCTGGTCTGGGCCGGTTTCGTCACCAACGACACCCTCGCCCCGCTGCGCGCCCTGCTCGGCTCCGGCCGGACGGCGGGCGCCACCGCCCACCGCGCGCCCCGGTCCACCCCGCGCGGCCGCTACGGCGGGGCCGGCCGCGCCCTCGGCCGGGTCGGCGGCGCCCTGCGCAGCGGCCCGCCGACGGTGGCCGGCCGCTGGTCGCTGCTGCCCGCCCTCGCCGCCGACCCGACGGTCCGGGCCACCGCCCAGGCACAGAACCTGCTGGACCGCCACGGCCTGCTCACCCGGGGCGCGGTGGCGGCCGAACGGATGCCCGGCGGCTTCGCCGGGGTCTACCGGGTGCTCGCCGCGATGGAGGAGCGCGGCCGGGCCCGCCGGGGCTACTTCGTCGAGGGCCTGGGCGGCGCCCAGTTCGCCATGGAGGGCGCGGCCGACCGGCTGCGCTCGGTGAACGGCCGGTTGGAGCGGGCCCGGGCGGCCGAGTGGCCGGCCGCCCCGGCGGGCGAGCCGCCGCAGACGCTGGTGCTGGCCGCCGCCGATCCGGCCAACGCCTACGGCGCGGCCCTGCCCTGGCCCGACCCGCCCGCGGCCCCCGACGGCAAGGAGCCCACCGCCCACCGCCCGGGCCGCAAGGCGGGCGCCCTGGTGGTCCTGGTGGACGGCGAGCCGGCGCTGTACGTCGAGCGCGGCGGCAAGTCCCTGCTGGCCTGGCCGGAGGACGAGGCCACCCGGGCGCTGGCGGCCGGGGCGCTCGCGGCCGCCGTCCGGGAGGGCGCGCTCGGCAGCGTCACGGTCGAACGGGCCAACGGCGAGCCCGCCCTGGGCTCGGCCCTCGGCCGCGCGCTGGAGGAGGCGGGCTTCCACGCCACCCCGCGCGGCCTGCGCCTGCGCCCCTGATCCACGGCCACGGAACCAGGGCCGGAAGACACCGGAGGCCGCGGGGTCGTCGACCC
>NZ_JBHUAL010000042.1:0-49928 GCF_042789775.1 Kitasatospora sp. NPDC056800
GGACGTCGGCCGGTCCGGCGTCCCGCCCCGCGGGTGCGGCCCCGGGGCGCCGGAAGCGCCAGCAGGCCGTCGCCCGGCTCGGCTAGGCTGCGCCCGTACGGCCCCACCACCCGACACACCGATCCCGAGGAGAGAGCCATGGCCGGCGAGCCGCAGCCCGACTGCCTGTTCTGCAAGATCGTGGCGGGCGAGATCCCGGCGACCGTGGTGCGCAAGACCGAGCGCACCCTCGCCTTCCGCGACATCGCCCCCAAGGCTCCCGTGCACGTGCTGGTGATCCCGCACGCGCACTACCCGAACGCGGCCGCGCTGGCCGCCGCCGAGCCGGAGACCGCCGGCGAACTGCTCGCCGAGGCGGGCGCGGTGGCCGCGGACGAGGGCATCGAGGACTACCGGCTGATCTTCAACACCGGTGCCGGCGCGGGGCAGACCGTCTTCCACGCGCACGTCCACGTGCTCGGCGGCATGTCGATGACCGAGCGCATGGTCTGACCGCAGGTGTCCCAGCGCGAACTCGTCGTCCTCGGCACCGCCAGCCAGGTGCCCACCCGGCACCGCAACCACAACGGCTACCTGCTGCGCTGGGACGGCGAGGGCCTGCTGTTCGACCCCGGCGAGGGCACCCAGCGCCAGATGCTGCACGCCGGGGTGACGGCCACCCAGATCACCAGGATCGCGGTCACCCACTTCCACGGGGACCACTGCCTGGGCCTCGCCGGGGTGATCCAGCGGATCAACCTCGACCGGGTCCCGCACCCGGTCGACGTCTACTTCCCGGCCTCCGGCGAGGTCTACTTCGAGCGGCTGCGGCACTCCACCGCCTACCACGAGACGGCCGTGCTGCGGCCCCGGCCGATCGACGAACCCGGGCCGCTGCCCGCGCCCGGCGCCCGCTTCGCGCTGGACGCCGTCCGGCTGGACCACCCGGTGGAGTCCTTCGGCTACCGGCTCTCCGAGCCGGACGGCCGGCGGCTGGTGCCGGAGCGGCTGGCCGCCCTCGGCGTGCGCGGCCCGGCGGTGGGCCGGCTCCAGCACGAGGGCGCGATCGAGGTGGACGGCCGCACCGTCACCCTGGCCGAGGTCAGCGAGCCGCGGCCGGGCCAGAAGTTCGCCTTCGTGATGGACACCCGGCTGTGCGACGGCGTGTACGCGCTGGCCGAGGGCGCCGACCTGCTGGTCGTCGAGGCGACCTTCACCGACGCCGACGCCCGGCTCGCCGAGGAGCACGGCCACCTCACCGCCGGGCAGGCCGCCAAGGCCGCCGCCGAGGCCGGGGTGCGCACCCTGGTGCTGACCCACTTCTCGCAGCGCTACCCGGACCTCGGCCAGCACCTGGCCGACGCCCGCAAGCACTTCGACGGGGAGCTGGTGCTGGCCGCCGACCTCGACCGGGTGCCGGTGCCGGCCCGCCGCCCGTCGTGACCGGCCCGGGGAACCGGAGCGGCACGGGAGAGTCCCGGCAGTGTCCCCGGTGAAAAAAATGGGCTCGCGCCGGCCTGCGATCTGCCGGAGCATCGTCGGGTGCGGCCCCGCCGCCCGCCACGGCGATCACGCTCGCGGCGTACCCTGGTGCCCCGGAGACACCCAGCGGCACCCGAGACCACGGATGGGATGAGGCAGGCCCCAGCGCCGACCTATGAGTGACACATCGCAGACCCGTACCAACGGACAGTCGCGCCCCGAAACGACCGACGACGGCCGTGTGAGCGCCCGGATCGTGATCCCCGAGAAGCACCCGATGGTCACCCTGCTCGGCACCGCGGACTCGCTGCTGCGCGTGATCGAGCAGGGCTTCCCCGCCGCGGACATCCACGTCCGCGGCAACGAGGTGACCGCCACCGGGGACCGGGCCGAGGTCGCCCTCGTGCAACGGCTCTTCACCGAGATGATGCTGGTGCTGCGCACCGGCCAGCCGCTGACGGAGGACTCCGTGGAGCGCTCCATCGCCATGATCCGCAGCCAGGACCCGGACAGCCCGGCGCCGTCGCAGGTGTTCACCGCGAACATCCTGTCCAACCGGGGCCGGACGATCCGCCCGAAGACCCTCAACCAGCAGCGCTACGTCGACGCGATCGACAAGCACACGATCGTCTTCGGCCTAGGCCCGGCGGGCACCGGCAAGACCTACCTGGCGATGGCCAAGGCCGTCCAGGCCCTCCAGGCCAAGGAGGTCAACCGGATCATCCTGACCCGCCCGGCGGTCGAGGCGGGGGAGCGGCTGGGCTTCCTGCCCGGCACCCTCTACGAGAAGATCGACCCGTACCTGCGCCCGCTGTACGACGCGCTGCACGACATGATGGACCCGGACTCCATCCCGCGCCTGATGGCGGCCGGCACCATCGAGGTCGCCCCGCTCGCGTACATGCGCGGCCGCACCCTCAACGACGCCTTCATCATCCTCGACGAGGCCCAGAACACCTCGCCCGAGCAGATGAAGATGTTCCTCACCCGCCTCGGGTTCAACTCCCGGGTGGTGGTCACCGGCGACACCAGCCAGATCGACCTCCCGGGCGGCACCCGCAGCGGTCTCAAGGTCGTCCAGGACATCCTGGCCGACGTGCCCGACATCCACTTCTCCGTCCTCACCAGCACCGACGTGGTCCGCCACAAGCTGGTCGGCCGGATCGTGGACGCCTACGAGCGCTGGGACGCCCGCCAGGAGGCGGAGGAGGCCGCCCCGGCGGACCGCAAGCCCGCCCAGCGGCGCCCCGGCAAGGCCACGGCGCCCCGCGCACCCCGCGCACCCCGCCAGTCCCATCGCACCGAAAGCTGAGCACACAGCCCGTCATGTCGATCGACATCGCCAACGAGTCCGGTTGGGAGGCCGACGAGGAAGCCATCCTCGACGTCGCCCGCTTCGCACTGGACAAGATGCGGATCCACCCGCAGTCCGAACTGTCCGTGATCCTGGTGGACAGTGCGGCGATGGAGGAGCTGCACATCCAGTGGATGGACCTGCCCGGCCCGACCGACGTGATGTCGTTCCCGATGGACGAGCTGCGTCCCGGCAAGGAGGGCGACGAGCTGCCGCAGGGCCTGCTCGGCGACATCGTGCTCTGCCCCGAGGTCGCCGAGCAGCAGGGCCTGGCGGCCCCCTCCAAGCACTCGATGGACGAGGAGCTGCAACTGCTCACCGTGCACGGCGTGCTGCACGTCCTCGGCTACGACCACGAGGAGCCGGAGGAAGAGGAGGAGATGTTCGCCCTCCAGAAGCGCATCCTGGACGACTGGCGGACGGGCCGGGGCCTCGGCGGCATCTCCCCGGCCCCCACCACCCACTGAGCGCGGAGCCCGAACCCCTGTGAGTGGTGAGAGTACGAGCTTCATCCTCGGTGCCGTGCTGCTGGTCGTGCTCGGCTGGCTGGCCGCGTGCGCCGAGGCGGGCATCTCCCGGGTCTCCCGGTTCCGGGCGGAGGAGGCGGTGCGCAGCGGTCGGCGCGGCTCCGCGCGGCTGCTGACCGTCGCCTCCGACCCGATCCGCTACCTCAACCTGGCCACCCTGATCCGGGTGGCCAGCGAGATGGCGGCGGCCGTCCTGGTCACCGTGGTGTGCGTGCGCAACGTGACGCCCACCTGGCAGGCCGTCCTGCTGGCGTTCGGCGTGATGGTGCTGGTGTCCTTCGTCGCGGTGGGGGTCTCGCCGCGCACGATCGGGCGCCAGCACCCGCTCACCACCGCGACGGCGGCCTCCTTCGTACTGCTGCCGCTGGCCGCGGTGCTGGGCCCGATCCCGCGGCTGCTGATCCTGCTCGGCAACGCGCTGACCCCGGGCAAGGGCTACCGGGAGGGTCCGTTCGCCTCGGAGGCGGAGCTGCGGGCCCTGGTGGACCTCGCCGAGAAGGACGACCTGATCGAGGACGAGGAGCGCCGGATGGTGCACTCGGTCTTCGAGCTGGGCGACACCATCGTGCGCGAGGTGATGGTGCCGCGCACCGACCTGGTGATGATCGAGCGGCACAAGACCGTCCGGCAGGCGCTGACGCTGGCGCTGCGCTCGGGCTTCTCGCGGATCCCGGTGGTCGGCGACAACGAGGACGACGTGGTCGGCATCGTCTACCTCAAGGACCTGGTGCGGCGCACCCACATCAACCGGGAGGCGGAGTCCGAGGAGGTCGGCGCGGTGATACGGCCGGCCGTCTTCGTCCCGGACTCCAAGCCGGCCGGCGACCTGCTGCGCGAGATGCAGCAGCGCCGTTCGCACGTGGCGATCGTGATCGACGAGTACGGCGGCACGGCCGGCCTGGTCACCATCGAGGACGTCCTGGAGGAGATCGTCGGCGAGATCACCGACGAGTACGACCGGGAGATCGCCCCGGTGGAGGACCTCGGGGACGGCTCGTACCGGATCACCGCCCGGCTGCTGGTGGAGGACCTGGGCGAGCTGTTCGGCATCGAGCTGGAGGACGAGGACGTCGAGACCGTCGGCGGCCTGCTGGCCAAGCACCTGGGCCGGGTGCCGATCCCCGGCTCCTCCTGCGAGATCCCGCTGCCCGACCCGGTGGAGGGCGGCCTGTCCGGCATCCTGCTGACCGCCGAGTCCTCGGCGGGCCGCCGCAACCGGATCGGCTCGATGGTCGCCGCCCCCGTCCGCCGCACCGAGGACGCCGAGGAGCCGGCGGGCGAGTAGCGGGTGGGCGGTCGCCGAGCGACCATGGAGGGCATGACGCACAAACTTCGCGCGGAGTACGGCCCGCAGGGGGCGGCCGGCGGAGTCAAGTCCTGGCACGTGGTGCGGGACGAGGACCTGTCGGTGGCGCTCTGCGGCCGGACCATGTCCGACGACGCCGAGACGCGGCCCGAGGAGGAGTGGGGCACCGGGTTGCGCTGCTGCCAGCAGTGCGGCTCGCTCTACATGCACGAGGTGCCGCACATGCAGGGGAGCCACCCCTACAGCTAGGCACCCGGCTGGACCATGGCCGAGCTCTGGAGGTCGCCATGAAGCTGCAAGACGAACTGCCCACCGTCGACCGTCGGCTCGCCATGGTGTGGCGGGTCGGGGCGGGGCTCGGGGGGGTCTTCCTGATCGTGTTCGGGTGTCTGGGGCTGGCCGGCGAGCCGGGCTTCCTGGCCACCCACGGCGACCGGATCGCCGGGCTGTCGACCAACGGGGCGCTGAGCATCCTGTCCATCGTGGCGGGCGCGGTCCTGGTGCTGGGGGCGGTGGTCGGCGGGAACTTCGCGTCCAACCTCAACATGGCGGTGGGCGTGCTGTTCGTCCTGTCGGGCTTCTACGGCCTGACGGTGCTCGGGCGGCCGGACGCCAACATCCTCAACTTCCGGATGTCGAACGTGCTGTTCGCGTTCATCTTCGGCATCGTCCTGACGACCTTCGGCATGTACGGCCGGGTGAGCGGCCACCTGCCGCACGACAACCCGTACTGGCGGCAGCGGATCGAGCGCGAGGAGGCGCGGCCGAGCGGGGCCGCGAAGACCTTCGTCAAGGTCCTCAAGCCGAACCCGGGGCCCACCCACCCGGTCGGCCACTGAACGGCGCCGGGTGCCTATGCTCGGCGGCATGAGTGACATCGTCGAGCTCGACCCCGAAGACAAGAAGATCATCACCCTGGCCCGCTCGGTCCGCGCCCGCAACGGCGTGGCCGAGGGGGCCGCGGTGCGTGACGAGACCGGGCGCACCTACGTGGCCGGGACGGTCGCGCTGGAGTCGCTGCGGCTGAGCGCCCTGCAGACGGCGGTGGCGATGGCGGTGGCCAGCGGTGCCCGGTCGCTGGAGGCGGCGGCCGTGGTGAGCGAGGCGGAGCAGCCGGCCGAGACGGACCTGGCGGCCGTACGGGACCTGGGCGGGGCCGGGACGCCCGTGCTGCTGGCCGGGCCGGACGGGACGCTGCGGGTGTCCGCCGAGGCGCGCTGAGGCCCGTCGAGGGGCCCGTACGGGGCCGCCGGGGGCCCGTACGGGGCCGCCGGGGGCCCGTGGCGGGCCTTCGGCGGCCCGCCGTGTGCCCCGTACGGCGCTGTCGGACGGCATGGTCCTGGAGCCCAGGCCTTGCAGATAATCTCACCGGGGGAGTGGACTCGGTGAGGGGACTGGGGCATGGGGGCGGTGGCGTTCTTCGCCGGGCTGGTGCTGTTCGTGATGGGGCTGGGCAAGTGGCAGGAGACCGGGTCCGAGCTCTGGCTGTACGGCTCGCTGGGCTTCCTGCTGGTGCTGGTGGTGGTCTCGCTGATCCCCACCTCCGGCAAGGGCGGGAAGGCCGGGAAGAAGGGCTGAGCGCGCCCCGGACACCCCCGCGGGGTGGGCCCGGACGGCGGGGCTCCGGTGATCAGGGAGAATGGAGCCCATGAATGCCCCTTCCTCCTCGTACCGCTCCGGGTTCGCGTGCTTCGTCGGCCGGCCCAACGCGGGCAAGTCGACCCTGACCAACGCCCTGGTGGGGACGAAGGTCGCGATCACCTCCGATCGCCCGCAGACCACCCGGCACACCGTGCGCGGCATCGTGCACCGCCCGGACGCCCAGCTCGTGCTGGTCGACACCCCCGGTCTGCACAAGCCGCGCACCCTGCTCGGCGAGCGCCTCAACGACCTGGTCCGCACCACCTGGGCCGAGGTCGACGTGATCGGCTTCTGCCTGCCCGCCGACCAGAAGATCGGCCCCGGCGACAAGTTCATCGCCAAGGAGATCGCCGGGATCAAGAAGACCCCGAAGGTCGCCATCGTCACCAAGACCGACCTGGTCGACTCCAAGCGCCTGGCCGAGCAGCTCATCGCCATCCACCAGCTCGGCATCGAGCTGGGCTTCGAGTGGGCCGAGATCATCCCGGTCTCCGCCGTCGGCGACAAGCAGGTCGAGCTGGTCGCGGACCTGCTCACCAAGCTGCTGCCGGAGGGCGACCAGCTCTACCCGGCGGGCGACCTCACCGACGAGCCCGAGCAGATCATGGTCGCCGAGCTGATCCGCGAGGCCGCGCTGGAGGGCGTGCGCGACGAACTGCCGCACTCGCTGGCCGTGGTGGTCGAGGAGATGCTCCCGCGCGAGGGCCGCCCGGCGGACCGCCCGCTGCTGGACATCCACGCCAACGTCTACATCGAGCGGCAGAGCCAGAAGGCGATCGTGATCGGCGCCAAGGGCGCGCGGCTCAAGCACGTCGGCACCACCGCCCGCAAGCACATCGAGGCGCTGCTCGGCACGCCGGTCTACCTGGACCTGCACGTCAAGGTCGCCAAGGACTGGCAGCGCGACCCCAAGCAGCTGCGCAAGCTCGGCTTCTGAACCCGGGCTCCCGACGAGGGAGTTCGGGCAGCCGGGAGGCCTGGGGCCCGTTCGGACGTTGTGCGTCCGGGCGGGCCTTCGCCGTGGTCCGGCCGTACGCGACGTCAGA
The DNA here is from genome assembly GCF_042789775.1 of Kitasatospora sp. NPDC056800. Taxonomy (NCBI): domain Bacteria; kingdom Bacillati; phylum Actinomycetota; class Actinomycetes; order Kitasatosporales; family Streptomycetaceae; genus Kitasatospora; species Kitasatospora sp. NPDC056800. Next base: position 7,336 of record NZ_JBHUAL010000042.1, read on the forward strand.
AGGGTTACACCGCGATGGAGTTGCACACCCGGGAGTGGGGCAGCGGGGACCGGCTGGCCGTGCTGGTGCACGGCATCATGTCCGACCACCGCACCTGGCGGCTGGTCGGCCCGGCCCTGGCGGGGAGGGGCTACCGGGTGCTCGCCGTGGACCTGCGCGGGCACGGCGCCAGCCCGCGCGGCACCGGCGCCACCGCGCTGGAGCGTTACCCCCTGGCGGCGTACGCCGAGGACCTGCTGGAGAGCCTGCCGGCCGGTGTCGAGCTCGCGATCGGCCACTCGCTGGGCGGGATCGTCCTGGCGGACGCGGTCGAGCGGCTGAAGCCGGCTCGCGCGGTGTACGTCGACCCGGCCTGGCGGTTCGTCCAGACCGGGATGGACCCGCGGGTGATGGCGCAGCTGCGGCACCTCACCCGGGAGCAGGTCGTGGCGCTCAGCCCGACCTGGGAGCCGGCCGACGTGGACGACGAGATCGCCGCCGCGGCCGCCTGGGACGAGGACTCGGCGCTGGCCCTGGCCGACCAGCGCTCGGACCTGCCGGCCGGGCCGGCGGTGCCCTCGCTGGTGGTCCTGGCCGACGGCAGCATGCTGGTGGACGCGGCGAGCGCCGAGGAGCTCACTGCCCGCGGCTTCGAGGTGCGCACCGTCCCCGGCACGGGCCACACCGTCCACCGGGACGACCCGGCCGGCTTCCTGGCGGCGCTCGACGGCTGGCTCTGAGTCCGGGGGCCGCCGCCCGACAGGCCCTGTAAGGCCCCGACCGCGGGCTCCCTGGTGCTACGCGCCCTCGCGCAGCACCAGGGAGACCAGCTCGCGCTGCGAGTCGGTGAGCTTCGGGTCGGCGCAGTACACCGACCGGCCGTCGACGGTGATCTCGTAGTGGAAGCCGTCCGGCACCCCGTACGAGGGCGCGCGCAGCCCGCCCGCGACGGCCTCGCGGGCGAGTGCGTGCACGTGCGGGGCGTCCGTGCGGTCGGCGGTGTCGATCTCCGCCTGGCGGACGATCCCCGCGAAGCCGCCGGTCCGGGTCACCTGGATACGCATGGTGTCCATGGTGCTACCCGGGGAGGGGGTTTGCCGGGCTTTTCCCGGACCGTGACCTTAAGCCCGCCTCAACCCGGTCTCAACCACCCTTCAGGCGTACTCCCGGGGCCGTCCGCGGCCCCGCTCACCCCGGGCTGACCCCGACCTGCGCCCAGGAGGCCGTGACGGTGTCCACGACCGACCGGTCGTCGGGGTAGCGGGACCTGGCGGCGGCCACGGTGGCCCGGGCGAAGGCGGTGAAGTCGGCGTCGGCGGGCAGCGTGCGCCCGGTCAGCGCGTCGTACCAGATCCGGCCCGCGCGCTCCCAGGCCGAGCCGCCGAGCGCGGTGGCCAGCAGGTAGAACGCGTGGTTGGGGATGCCGGAGTTGATGTGCACCCCGCCGTTGTCCTGGGAGGTGTCCACGTAGTCCCGCATGTGCGCGGGCTGCGGGTCCTTGCCGAGCCGCGGGTCGTCGTAGGCGGTGCCGGGCGCCTTCATCGAGCGCAGCGCCACGCCCTGGACGCCCGGGGCGAGCAGTCCGGCGCCGATCAGCCAGTCGGCGTCGGCGGCGGCCTGGCGCAGCGCGTACTGCTTGACCAGCGAGCCGAAGACGTCGGAGACCGACTCGTTGAGCGCGCCGGGCTGGTCCTGGTAGTCCAGTCCGGCGGTGAACTGGGTGACGCCGTGGGTGAGTTCGTGGCCGATGACGTCGACGCAGGCGGTGAAGTCGCCGAACACCACGTTGTCGCCGTCGCCGAACACCATCTGGTGGCCGTTCCAGAAGGCGTTGTCGTAGTCGCGGCCGTAGTGGACGCTGGCGTCCAGCCGCAGGTCGCGGTCGTCGATCGAGTGCCGGCCGAAGACGTCGGCGTAGAGCGCGAAGGTGGCGCCGAGGCCGTCGTAGGCGTGGTTGACGGAGCTGTCGGAGGAGGCCGCGCGGCCCTCGGTGCGCACGGAGCGGCCGGGCAGCCGCTGGCCGTGGCCGGCGTCGTAGACGACCCGGTTGAGACCGGGGGCGGCGACGGGCGGGGCCGGGGAGAGGCGGGCCGCGCGGTGCGCCGCGTCGAGGGCCAGGGAGTGGACGGCGGGTTCGTGGCCGGCCTCGGCGAGGCGGTCCAGGACGAACGGCGGGACGATCGTGCAGAACGGTGCTGCTGCGGTCATGTTGCCCAGGGTGAGGCCTCGATGACCGGTTGTCACCACCTCCGGCAGGACCGGTCGGCGTCTCAAGGAGTGGAACGGTGGCCCGGATCACTTCGGGGGCGCGCGGTGCTGGGTTACGCTGGGCCCATCATGCGCAACGGGCTGCTTCTTCTTAGCTGCCGCGTCGAGGGCCTGTAGTCCACTGGGGCCGGCACCCTCGCCGCGGGGAACGTGCTGTGCGCGCAATCGGCGATCCAAGGGTGTATCGCGAGCGGCAGCAGAGGCCGGCCAGTCGGTGTTGACCAGGTGTTGACCACCCCCGACCCGCCCGCACCACGCATCACAGGAAGCCGAGTCACCTCCATGACCGAGCAGAACTCCGCCGCGTCCGTCCCCGCCGGCCGCCCCTTCGTCGACCGCCCCACCCCGATCACCGCCGCCTCGGTGCGCCAGCAGCCCTCGGGCATGCGGCACGGGCGCTACCTGCCGTTCGGCACCGTCGACCTGCCGGACCGCACCTGGCCGGAGAAGGTGATCACCAAGGCGCCGCGCTGGCTGTCCACCGACCTGCGGGACGGCAACCAGGCGCTGATCGACCCGATGTCGCCGGCCCGCAAGCGCAAGATGTTCGACCTGCTGGTGGCCATGGGCTACAAGGAGATCGAGGTCGGCTTCCCCGCCTCCGGGGCCACCGACCACGCCTTCGTACGGTCGCTGATCGAGGAGGGGGCGATCCCCGAGGACGTCACCGTCTCGGTGCTGACCCAGGCCCGCGAGGACCTGATCGAGAAGACCGTGGAGGCGCTGGTCGGCGCCCCGCGGGCGACCGTCCACCTGTACGCCGCGACCGCGCCGCTGTTCCGCCGGGTGGTGTTCCGCAACGACCGGGCGGCCACCAAGGCGATCGCCACCGAGGGCACCCGGCTGGTGATGGAGTACGCGGAGAAGCTGCTGGGCGACGACACCGTCTTCGGCTACCAGTACTCGCCGGAGATCTTCGTCGACACCGAGCTGGACTTCGCGCTGGAGGTCTGCGAGGGCGTCATGGACGTCTGGCAGCCGGGCGAGGGCCGCGAGATCATCCTGAACCTGCCCGCCACCGTCGAGCGGGCCACCCCGAACGTCCAGGCCGACCAGTTCGAGTGGATGTCGCGCCACCTGTCCCGCCGCGAGTTCGTCTGCCTGTCGGTGCACCCGCACAACGACCGCGGCACCGCCGTCGCCTCCGCCGAGCTGGCCTACATGGCGGGCGCGGACCGGATCGAGGGCTGCCTGTTCGGGCAGGGCGAGCGGACCGGCAACGTCGACCTGGTGACGCTGGGGATGAACCTGTTCTCGCAGGGCATCGACCCGCAGATCGACTTCTCCGACATCGACGAGGTGCGCCGCACCGCCGAGTACTGCAACCAGATGGAGGTGCACCCGCGCCACCCGTACGCCGGCGACCTGGTGTACACCTCCTTCTCGGGCTCGCACCAGGACGCCATCAAGAAGGGCTTCGACGCCCTGGAGGCGGACGCGAAGGCGGCCGGGGTGCCGCTGGAGGAGCACACCTGGGGCGTGCCGTACCTGCCGATCGACCCGAAGGACGTCGGCCGCACCTACGAGGCGGTCATCCGGGTCAACAGCCAGTCCGGCAAGGGCGGCGTGGCGTACGTGCTGAAGAACGACCACAAGCTGGACCTGCCGCGCCGGATGCAGATCGAGTTCTCCCGGATCATCCAGGCCAAGACCGACGCCGAGGGCGGCGAGGTCAGCCCGGCCGAGATCTGGCGGGTCTTCGAGGACGAGTACCTGCCGACCACCGGCAACCCGTGGGGCCGGATCTCGCTGAGCGGTTCGCGCACCCTGACCACCGAGGACGGCCGGGACGCGCTGACCGCCGAGGCCCGGCTGGACGGCGCCCCGGTGACCCTGACCGGTACCGGCAACGGCCCGGTCTCGGCCTTCGCCGACGCGCTGGCCCGGATCGGCGTGGACGTACGCGTCCTGGACTACGCCGAGCACGCGCTGAGCGAGGGCGGCGACGCCCAGGCCGCCGCGTACGTGGAGTGCGCGGTGGACGGCAAGGTGCTGTGGGGCGTGGGCATCGACGGCAACACCGTGCTGGCCTCGCTGAAGGCCATGATCAGCGCCGTCAACCGCTCGCAGCGCGGCTAATTCGAACGGGTGGTATGCGAAGGGCCGTCCCACGGGGCGGCCCTTCGTCGTCCCCGCCCCGGATTGTGGCCTGCGCCACATTTTTTCGAATCGGAAGCCGTTCGAGGTACTGACACGTGCCGGTAACCGTGGCAACATCGATCCACCGGAAAGCCGGGTCGGTGGGACGGCCTCGGTGTCCGGTCGCGTGACCTGCCCATAGTCGAGCAGGCCGCCTGCCATGTCTGGGGAGTGGCGCCGTGACCAGGTTGTGGGGTGTTCGCCCGCGGTGGCGGACTGACGTTCTCGGTGACTTCTTCTGCCCGGGCTGCGGCGGGGACCGCAACTACCGCCGGCAGCACGGCCGGCGGTGGCTGCGGTTGCTGGGGACCCCGGTGGTCCCGCTCGGGCCGGTGCTCGGCAGCGTGCAGTGCACCAGCTGCCACGGCCGGTACGGCGTCGAGAGCCTGGAGCAGCCCACCTGCGTGCGCCTCGGCGCGATGCTGCGGGACGCCCAGTACACCATCGCGCTGGCCATGCTCGCGGCCGGCGGCACCGCCCACCGGGCGGCCCGCGAGGCGGCCTGCGCGGCGGTCCGCGAGGCCGGGTTCGAGGACTGCGGCGAGGCCCAGGTGCTGGCCGCGCTCGCCGCGCTCTCCGGGCTCGGCGGCGAGCTCTACCACGCCCACGACCTGGAGGCGCCGCCCGGCCGGGGGCTGGCGGAGGCCGGCGGCCTGGCCGTCGAACTGCACGCCGTGGTCGAACCGCTCACCCCGCACCTGGCCCACTCCGGCCGCGAGCGGCTGCTGCTGCAGGGCGCGGCGATCGCGCTGGCGGACGGCCGCTACCTGCCGCAGGAGCGCGAGGCGCTGGCCGCGGTCGGGCGCTGCCTGGACCTGCCGCGGTCCCGGGTCGGGGCGCTGCTGGAGGCGGCGACCAGGACGCCGTACCAGTAGCGACCGCCTCTCCGTACCGTCCACCTCCGAAGATCCGCGGACCACCTCAGACCACCTCGGAATCCCCCACAACGGGCCTGGCCTCCCCACCCCGGGCCCGCCGTGACCCGCACCGCCGTGGTCTCCCCCACGACCGCCGGTGCGGGCAACACGGCTGTCCGGAGCCCGGTGCGGGCGGGCGGGGCCGTCCGGAGCCGGGGGCGGGTGGGGGAGAATGGTCCCCATGAGTCTTTTCCGGGACGACGGCGTCGTGCTGCGGGCGCAGAAGCTCGGCGAGGCCGATCGGATCATCACCCTGCTGACCCGCCAGCACGGCAAGGTGCGGGCGGTCGCGCGCGGGGTGCGGAAGACCAAGTCCAAGTTCGGCGCCCGGCTGGAGCCGTTCTCGCACGTGGACGTGCAGTTCTTCAGCCGGGGGAGTGAGCTGTTCGGCCGGGGATTGCCGCTCTGCACCCAGGTGGAGACGATCGCCCCGTACGGCGGCTCGATCGTCACCGACTACGGCCGCTACACGGCCGGCACCGCGATGCTGGAGACGGCCGAGCGGTTCGCCGAGAACGAGGGCGAACCGGCCGTCCAGCAGTACCTGCTGCTGGTCGGCGGGCTGCGCACGCTGGCGGCCGGGGTGCACGAGTCGCACCTGGTGCTGGACGCCTTCCTGCTGCGCTCGCTCGCGGTGAACGGGTACGGCGCGAGCTTCACCGACTGCGCCAAATGCGGCCTGGAGGGGCCGAACCGTTTCTTCTCCCTCCCCGCGGGCGGGGTGCTCTGCGGCGACTGCCGAGTGCCCGGATGTGCCGTACCCTCCCCTGAGACACTGGTACTGCTCGGGGCGCTGCTGTCAGGGGACTGGCAGACGGCCGACGCCTGCGAGCCGCGGTACTGGCGGGAGGGCAGCGGCCTGGTCGCGGCCTATCTGCAGTGGCACCTGGAGCGGGGCATCCGCTCGATGAGATACGTGGAGAAGTGAGCACATGGCAGCGCGACGGCTCTTCGGCGGCGGCAAGCAGAGGACGTACGTCCCCCCGACCCCCCACCCCAGCGGCGCACAGCCCCCGAAGATCCCCGGCGAGCTGGTCCCCGACCACGTCGCCATCGTGATGGACGGCAACGGCCGTTGGGCCAAGGAGCGCGGACTGCCCCGCACCGAGGGCCACAAGGTCGGCGAGTCCGTGGTGCTGGACGTCCTCAAGGGCGCGATCGAGCTCGGGGTCAGGAACATCTCGCTGTACGCGTTCTCCACCGAGAACTGGAAGCGCTCGCCCGACGAGGTGAAGTTCCTGATGAACTTCAACCGGGACGTCATCCGCCGCCGCCGCGACGAGATGGACGCGATGGGCGTGCGGATCCGCTGGGCCGGCCGGATGCCCAAGCTGTGGAAGAGCGTCGTCCAGGAGCTCCAGGTCGCCGAGGAGCAGACCAAGGACAACGACGCCGTCACGCTCTACATGTGCGTCAACTACGGCGGCCGGGCCGAACTCGCCGACGCGGCGCAGGCGCTCGCCCTGGACGTCGCGGCCGGGAAGCTCGACCCGAAGAAGGTCAGCGAGAAGACCCTCGCCAAGTACATGTACCACCCGGACATGCCGGACGTGGACCTGTTCCTGCGCCCCAGCGGGGAGCAGCGCACCTCCAACTTCCTGCTCTGGCAGTCGGCTTACGCCGAGTTCGTGTTCCAGGACGTGCTCTGGCCGGACTTCGACCGCCGCGACCTGTGGCGCGCCTGCGAGCAGTACGCGATGCGCGACCGGCGCTTCGGCGGGGCGATCCCGAACGAGGTCGGCGCGCCGGTGCCGTCCCCGCGCTGACGGGCGCGTACGACGGAGGGGACCTACCGGGATCTGCCCGGTGGGTCCCCTTCGCCGTACGCGCGCGGACGAGCCTCAGACCTTCTTGGCGCACTCCGCGCAGGTCCCGAAGATCTCCAGGGTGTGCGCGATGTCGCTGAAGCCGTGCTCGGCGGCGACCGAGTTGGCCCAGCGCTCCACCGCGGGACCCTCCACCTCGACGGTCGCGCCGCAGTGCCGGCAGACCAGGTGGTGGTGGTGCCCGCTGCTGCAGCGGCGGTAGACCGCCTCGCCGTCGGCGGTGCGCAGCACGTCCACCTCGCCGGCGTCCGCGAGCGACTGGAGCGTGCGGTAGACCGTGGTCAGACCGACGGAGTCCCCGCGGTGCTTGAGCAGGTCGTGGAGCTCCTGCGCGCTGCGGAAGTCCGCGATCTCGTCCAGGGCCGCCGAGACGGCGGCTCGCTGCCGGGTCGAGCGGGCGCGCGGCGACGGGCCTGCGGTGGTCACCGTGGGTCCTCCTGGGGTCGTGGGCGTCTCGCACATCATTGTGCCAGCCCCGCCCGCCCCTCAGGTGTGGTCGTGCCGGACGGTTCGCCGGAGGCCTGTTCCGGCAGTTCGACGTCGCACACCTTCGGCCCGTGTTCGCCGGTGCCGCGGTGGCGCCGCCGGGCGAGCGGCGCGGCGAGCAGGCTGAACACCGCGAAGACCGCGATGGCGAGCAGCACGATGGCCGGGCCGGAGGGCACGTCCAGGTGGTAGGAGCCGGTGACGCCGGCCAGCGAGACGACCACGCCGAGCGCGATCGAGGCGGCCTGGGTGGCGGCGAAGGACCGGGTGAGCTGCTGGGCGGCGACCACCGGGACCACCATCAGCGCGCTGACCAGCAGCAGCCCGACGACGCGCATGGCGACCGTGACGGTGACCGCGGCCATCACCGCGAGCAGCAGGTTGAGGGTGCGCACCGGCACACCGGTGACCCGGGCGAAGTCCTCGTCCTGGCAGATCGCGAAGAGCTGGCGGCGCAGGCCCACGGTGACCGCGACGACCACCGCGCCGAGCACCGCGATGGTGGCCAGGTCGGCGGGGGCGACGGTGAGGATCGAGCCCCACAGGTAGCTCTCCAGCGAGCCGGCCCCGGCCTGGGCGGACATCGAGACCAGCAGCTTGCCGCAGGCCATGCCGCCGTAGAAGAGCATCGCGAGGGCGATGTCGCCGCGCTGGTTGCCGCGCGAGCGGACCAGCTCCATGGTGACGGCGCCGAGCACGCAGACCAGCACGGCCATCCAGACCGGGCTGGTCTGGAAGATGAAGCCGAGGCCGACGCCGGTCATCGCGACGTGGCCCATGCCGTCGCCCATCAGCGCCTGGCGGCGCTGCACCAGGTAGATGCCGACGGCCGGGGCGGTGATCCCGACCAGGACGGCGGCGAGCAGGGCCCGCTGCATGAAGTCGTAGGAGAGCATCTCGGTCATGCCAGCAGCCTCGGCGGGGTCAGGTCGGCGTGCGGGTGGACGTGGTCGTGGCCGGGCAGCGCGTGCAGCCCGGTGTTGGGCACGGGCGGGCCGTCGTGGGCGACGCAGCCGTCCCGCAGCACCACGGCGCGGTCGATCAGCGGCTCCAGCGGCCCGAGTTCGTGCAGCACGAGGAGGACGGAGGCGCCGCGGCCGACCTCGGCGCGCAGGGTGTCCGCGAGCACCTGCTGGCTGGCGGCGTCCACGCCGGCCATCGGCTCGTCCATGATCAGCAGGTCGGGGGTGCCGACCAGGGCGCGGGCGATCAGCACCCGCTGCTGCTGGCCGCCGGACAGGTCGGCCACGCCGTCCCCGGCCCGCTCCAGCATGCCGACGGCGGCCAGCGCGCGGTCCACCGCCTCGCGGTCCCGGCGGCGGAAGGGGAGCAGCCGGTGCTGCGGCAGCCGTCCGGTGGAGACCACCTCGCGGACGGTGGCGGGGACGCCGGAGGCGGCGGTGGTGCGCTGCGGGACGTACCCGATCCGGTGCCAGGCGCGGAAGGAGCCGTACGGGGTGCCGAACAGCTCCAGGGTGCCCCGCTCCAGCGGGACGGAGCCGATCACGGCCTTGACGGTGGTCGACTTGCCGGAGCCGTTGGCGCCCAGCAGGGCGACGACCTCGCCGGGGCGGACGGTGAGGTCGACGCCGCGCAGCACCGGCCGGCCGCCGCGCGAGGCGACGGCGTCACGGAGGCGGACGGCCGGGGGTATCGGGTCGGTCATGGTGCTCGGTCCCGTCAGTTCGCGGGGGCGGGGGTGGTGGCGTCGGCCGTGGCGGGCGCGGTCGGGGCGGCGCCGGTGGTGCCGGCGGTTCCGGCGGTTCCGGCCGGGGCGCCGAGGGCGGCCTGGAGGTTGGCCAGGTTCTGCTTCATGACGGTCAGGTAGTCGTCCTTGGCGGGGTCCTTGACGCCCTCCAGCGGGTCCAGGACGGCGGTCTTGAGGCCGAGGTCCTTGGCGACGGTGTCGGCGAGCTTGGGGCTGACCAGGGTCTCGAAGAAGACGGTGGTGACGCCGTTGTCCTTGGCGGCCTTCTGCACCGCGGCGAGGCGGGCCGGGGTGGGCTCGGACTCCGGGTCGACGCCGTTGATGGCGACCTGGGTGAGGCCGTAGTGCTCGGCGAGGTAGCCGAAGGCGGCGTGGCTGGTGACGAAGGTCCGGGTCCCGGCGTCCTTCAGCCCGTCCCGGAACTCCTGGTCGAGCGCGGTGAGCTTGCCGACCAGCTCGTCGGTGTTCTTCCGGTAGTCCTCGGCGTGCGCCGGGTCGGCCTTGGCGAACTCGTCGCCGACGCTCTTGGCGATCGCCGCGTAGCGGGTCGGGTCGAGCCAGATGTGCGGGTCGCCGGCCGTGTCCTCGTGCTTGTGGCCGTCGGCCCCGTGGGCCCCGTCGGCCGCGCCCCCGGCCTCGGTGCCCTCGTCGAGGTGGTGGTCGACCAGCGGGCTGGCGGCGGTGGCGTCGATCTTGTGCTTGCTGGACGACTGCGCGACGGCCTGGTCGACGGTGGGCTGGAGGCCCTTGAGGTAGATGATCGCGTCGGCCTTCTGGACCGTGCCGACCTGCTTGGCGGTGAGCTCCAGGTCGTGCGGCTCGACGCCGGCGGCGGTCAGGTCGGTGACCGCGACGTGCTCCTTGCCGATCTGCTGGGCCAGGAACTCCATCGGGTAGAAGGACGCGACGACCTTCAGCCGGCCGCCGCCGCTGTCGGCGCTGCTGCTGCCTCCGCAGGCGGTGAGGGCGAGGGAGGCGGCGAGCGCGGTGGTGCCGAGGGCTATGGAGCGGCGGGTGCGGCGGGAGAGTCCGAGTCGAGGCAGTCCGATCATCATGACAATCATTCTCATCTCACATGGAAATGATTGTCAAATCACTCGGACGGGTGAACGAGAGGTGACGGAGGGTGGGAGTGGCCGGACGATACCGATTTGAATCACGTACCCGTATGGCCGGTAACCTGAGGTATTCGGGTACGCGCAACCAGCCGTGCCCTGACCGTGCCGTACGTACTGAAGAGAGCACTGTGGCCGCCGACAAGATCGACACGATCGTCAGCCTGAGCAAGCGCCGTGGCTTCGTCTACCCCTGCAGCGAGATCTACGGCGGCACGCGTGCCGCCTGGGACTACGGGCCGCTGGGCGTCGAGCTCAAGGAGAACATCAAGCGCCAGTGGTGGCGCGCGATGGTGCAGGCCCGCGAGGACGTCGTCGGACTCGACTCGTCGGTGATCCTCGCCCGCGAGGTCTGGGAGGCCTCCGGCCACGTCGCCACCTTCAACGACCCGCTGACCGAGTGCCTCTCCTGCCACAAGCGCCACCGGGCCGACCACCTGGAGGAGAAGTACGAGGCCAAGCACGGCTTCCCGCCGCCGAACGGCCTCAAGGACGTCAACTGCCCCGACTGCGGCACCAAGGGCCAGTTCACCGAGCCCAAGGACTTCTCGGGCATGCTGAAGACCCACCTCGGCGTCACCGAGGAGGCGAGCGGCCTGGCGTTCCTGCGCCCCGAGACCGCCCAGGGCATCTTCACCAACTTCAAGGCCGTCCAGACCACTTCGCGCAAGAAGCCGCCGTTCGGCATCGCCCAGACCGGCAAGAGCTTCCGCAACGAGATCACCCCCGGCAACTTCATCTTCCGGACCCGCGAGTTCGAGCAGATGGAGATGGAGTTCTTCGTCAAGCCGGGCGAGGACGAGCAGTGGCACGAGTACTGGCTCCAGCAGCGCTGGGACTGGTACGTCGGCCTCGGCCTGCGCACCGAGAACATGCGCTTCTTCGAGCACCCGAAGGAGAAGCTCTCCCACTACGCCAAGCGCACGGTGGACATCGAGTACCGCTTCAACTTCGGCGGTAGCGAGTTCTCCGAGCTGGAGGGCGTCGCCAACCGCACCGACTACGACCTCCGGGTGCACAGCGAGGCCTCCGGCCAGGACCTGAAGTACTTCGACCAGGAGTCCGGCGAGCGGTACTTCCCGTACGTCATCGAGCCGGCGGCGGGCCTCAACCGCGCCATGCTGGCCTTCCTGATCGACGCCTACTTCGAGGACGAGGCGCCGAACGCCAAGGGCGTCATGGAGAAGCGCGTCGGCATGCGGCTCGACCCGCGCCTGGCCCCGGTCAAGGTCGCGGTCCTGCCGCTGTCGCGCAACGCCGACCTGTCCCCGAAGGCCCGCGGCCTCGCCGCCGACCTGCGCACCGCGTGGAACGTCGAGTTCGACGACGCCGGCGCCATCGGCAAGCGCTACCGCCGCCAGGACGAGATCGGCACGCCGTTCTGCGTCACGGTCGACTTCGACACCCTCGAGGACAACGCGGTGACCGTCCGCGACCGCGACACCATGTCGCAGGAGCGCGTGTCGCTGGACCAGGTCAAGGCGTACCTGGGCGCGCGGCTGATCGGCTGCTAGCAGCGGGTGGCCGAGCTTTTGCTCGGGGAGCCCTCGTCCGCCCTGGTGGGGCGGGCGGGGGCTTCCTTGCTGTTCCGGGGGGCTTCGGGGCCCTTGGTGCGCCTCCTGCGCTTGCCTGCGGCCCTGTCCTCGGCCCCGCCCTCGGGCCTGCCCTCGGGCCGCCTGCCGGTGCTGCCGCTACCGGCGCCCCCAGCGGGAGCGCGGGGCCGCGGGCGGGCGGGTCGGCAGGCCGGCGGTGCGCAGGGCGGCGAGGGTGGTGCGGTGGCGGGCCTCGTCGGCGAGCAGCGCGGCCAGCAGCTGCGCGTACAGCTCGGAGTTGCCCGCGCCGTCCAGGGCGGTGGCCAGCCCGACCACCTCGGCGGGCGGGCGCAGGACGGCCAGTTCGCCCAGCAGGAGGGTGGCGAGTGCGGGCGGCAGTCCGGTCGCGAGGGCGGCGAGGTCGGCGGTGGAGCGGCCGGCGGCCTGGCGCAGCAGCGTCCGGACGTCGTCGGCGCGGCCGTGCTGCTGGAGGCAGGCGGCCAGGGAGGTCAGCTCGGGCATCGGCGCCGACCCCCACTCCCAGAGCAGGGTCGCGCTGTCGGCGGCCAGTCCGGCCTGGTCCAGCGCGGAGAGCAGGCCGGGCACGGAGGCGGCCGGGTAGCCCCAGAAGGCGTGGAACACCTCGGCCGCCTCCTCGGCCAGGCCCAGTTCGCGCAGCTCGGCGAGCACGGCGACGGAGTGGTCGGGCGCGGTCCGGGCGATGCTGCGGGCGAGGTGGAGCGAGCCGCCGGTCGGGCCGTACCGGGCCAGCATGCCGACCAGCAGCGCCGCGTCGGCGGAGGTGAGGCGGGCGGCGGCCGTGTCGATCACCTCGGTGGCCTCGGCGAGGGAGCCGGCCCGGTGGAGGGCGGTGATCCGCTCGGTGAGGGCGCCGAGGTCGGGGCGGACGGGCGGCGGCGGGGCCTGGTGCCGGGGTGGCTGGTGGTGCTGTCGCGGCGGTTGCGGGGCCGGCTGTTGCTGCTGGGGGTGCTGGTGCTGCTGCGGTGGCGGTGGCGGTGGCGGCTGGTGCTGGTGGCGGATCCGGCTCTCCAACGCCTCCAGCTGGTCGCTGAGTTGGAGGCAGCGGGCGCCCAGGCCCTCGCGCAGGGTCCGGGCCTGGGCGAGCTGGCGCAGCAGCTCCCCGTCCGGCCGCTGACGGCCCGGGGTCGCCCGGATCGCCTCGTTCAGGCGCCGTTCGCGTTGGCTCGCGTAGCGGCTCGCGCGGAGTAATTCGTCCAGCTCCGCGCGGAGTTCGGCGGCCTGCAGCTCGCCCTCCGGCTGCCCGCCCGCGGGTTGTTCCGTCGGCCGCATGCGCATGATCGCCCCAACCTGTCCATCCGGACCCTGACTGCGTGACATCTTGGCGACAGTATGTGGCTGGGGAGTTACGAGCGCACGACCAGTCGTGCCCGAGTGGTGTCAAGGAGCGCGCAGAGGGCGGTCGTTGCGAGAAGTGCGCCGGTCGCGCTCCGCAGGAGGGTCGCCTCGTAGTACGGGCCGGGCGCGAGGGCCGCGACGGCGTATCCGACCACCGCGCCCGCCAGGGCGGGCAGCAGGAGCCGTGGTGCGTCCCGGCGGGCCGCCGCGCCGATCACCAGGAGCCCTGCCAGGGCGGCGAGTTCGGGAGTGCCGAAGGACTCCGAGTAGCGGATCGACAGGGCGGGGACGAGGAACAGCGCGAGCGCCCGACCGATCGTCCCCGCGAGGGCGGCGGTGTACGGGCCGGGTTGCGGGCGCGGGCCTCGGGGCGGGACGGTGCGGGTGGCGACGAGCACCGCCAACGCGGCCGCGGCAGACGGGAGATGGTCGCCGATCCGGGCGAGGTTGTAGAGCAGCGCGGTGTCGTACAGCACCAGCATCAGCTGGCCGTACGCCCACAGGTCGAGGGCGAAGCGGAACAGGCCGCGGGCGGGTCCGGGCTCGGGTACGGGCTTGGCCTCGGGTTCGGCTTCGGCTCCGGGCTCGGCTCCGGTTTCGCGTCGGGCCAGCCAGGCGATCAGGGGAGGGGTGAGGCAGGCCGCGAGCGTACGCAGGACGAGGTCGTCCACGGTGTACGGGTTCCGCAGGTCCCACTCCACCGCGCAGAACGCCACCGTGTACGAGGCGGCGGCCAACGGGACCAGCGGCGAGCGGGCCAGCCGGACGTACAGCGCGCGGTCCAGCCGGCGGACGACGGCGACGAACGCCAGCAGTACCAGCGGCAGTTCGAGGAACGCCTGGACCCGCAGGACGGACGGGGCGAGGAGCTCCGGGGCGGGGAAGCGGGCGGCGAGGGCGTCGAGGCGGGGCACGTCGAACCAGCCGGGCTGGAGGTAGCGGGTGATGAAGGAGACGTCGCCGTGGTGGACGCGGTTCACGTAGACCGCGACGAGCACCTGGTTGAGGTAGATCAGCGCGACGACGGCCGCCAGCACCGGCTCCGGCCCGTACGAGCGCCCGCGCCGCGCGGGCCCGGCCTCCCGCCGCAGCACCCTCGGCGCCAGGAACAGGGCGGCGGCGGCCGAGGCCACGACTGTCCCGTCCAGCAGCGGAGCGATCCCGCTCATGCGGCCAGTCGTGCCCGCGCCTCCATCAGGGCGAAGCCGAGCAGGTTCAACCCGCGCCACTCGGCGGGCTGTTGGGCCCGGATGTCGTCGGCGGCGAGCCCGATGCCCCAGATCCGGTCCACCGGGCTGGCCTCGACCAGCACCCGGTCACCCGTGCCCAGCAGGTAGCTGCGCAGCGCCTCGTCCTGCCCGAACTTCGCGACGTTGCCCGCCACCACCAGCTCGAACCGGCCGTCCACCCAGGCCTTCTCGTCGAAGTCCTTGACCAGCCGCCCCAGCTTCTTCGCCTCGGCGGGCGTGCGGGCCGCCAGCACCTGCCGCACGATCTCCTCGTCACCGAACATCCGGGCCTTGCCGGCCATCATCCAGTGCTCGGCGGAGGCGTACGCGACCCCGTCGACGGTGAACTCGCCGGGCCACCACTGGCTCAGGCACTCCTGCCGGGTCCCGCCGCCCTTGCGCTCGGTGTGCCCCCAGAACATCACCCACTTCGGCCGCACCCCGTCGGCCATCGCCACGGCCAACTCCTCGCGGCTGCGGACGGTGGACAGGTCCCCCACGTGCATCTCGCTCATATCGTCAGTCTGACATGAAGGGGTGGGTGCCGCGAACCGTTTCGCGGTGAATCACCCTCGGGGTGGTGACCCGGCGAGTCTTCCCCGGTCAGGCCTTGGCGGCCATGTCCAGGAAGCGCAGGCCGACCTCCGTCACCTCGTCCGCCGTCCATCCCAGGGCCGGTTCGCCGAGGCTGACTTCGGCCACGGCGAGGCCGGGGGCGGCGTCCTCCCAGTGGGAGACGAACCAGATGCCCTCTTCCTCGGCCAGTGCCAGGTGGGCGGCGTTGAGGGCCTCGGCCGGGTGGGGGAGCCAGAGTTGGTACTCGTGGGTGGGCGGCACCTCGGGGTAGAGGCGGGCGCCGGGGAGGGCGGCCAGGGCCGGGGTGAGGGCGGTGGCGGCGTGGTGGATGTGGGCGGGGATGCGGGGGAGGGCGGTGTCCAGGCCGTGGAGGGCGGCGAGGGCGGCCGGCCACTGCTGGGAGAGCTGGCCGCCGTAGCGGTGGCGCCAGGTGCGGGCGTAGGCGGTGAGGGCCTTGTCGCCGGCGAGGGCGGCGCCGCTGATGCCGCCGAGGTCCTTGTAGTAGGACACGTAGACGCTGTCGGCGAGGGCGGCGATCTCGTCGAGCCGCTTGTCGAAGTGGACCGTGGTGTTCCAGAGCCGGGCGCCGTCGAAGTGCACCCGGGCGCCGGTCTCGCGGGCCGCGGCGACGAGGGCGGTCAGCTCGTCCCAGGTGGGGAGGAGGTAGCCGGGGTCGCGCAGCGGGAGTTCGACGACGAGGGTGCCGAAGGGCTCGCCGACCGCGTGGAGTTCCCCGGGGGTCGGCTGGCGCTGTTCGGTGGTGGGCCAGAGGCCGCGCAGGCCGGTGAGCTGGGTGTAGGCGTGCCGCTCGTGCCGCTCGATGTGGCTGAGCGGGTGCAGCGCCACGGCCGGGTTGCCGGTGCGTTCGGCGTGGTGGCGGAGGGCGACCTGCTGGGCCATCGTCCCGGTGGGGAAGAAGACCGCGTCCTCTTTTCCGAGCAGTGCGGCGGTCCGCTCCTCCAGCTGCCGCACCGGCCCGTCGCTGCCGTAGAAGTCGGGCAGGACGTCCAGACCGTCCAGGGCGGCGAGTTGGGCGAGGCGTTCGCGGATGCTGAGGACGCGGTCGGTGGAGAGGAAGCGCTCGCAGGTCATGCGGGCCGCGCGGCGCCGGCGGAACTCACTCTGGTCGTCGGTCATCCGGCGATTGTCAGCCCGGTGGCGCGGTCAGACCAACCGCTTTTCCCACCGCAGGGCGGGGTGTCCGGGTACCCACGCCGTCTGGGTGTCCGCCGTGACGCGGAGCCGGACGGCGGTGAGGTCGGGGCGCCCGGCCTCCTGCCAGGCGGCGAGGAGCCGCTCGATCTCGTTCCAGAGGGCGGGCCGGCCGCCCTGGTGGACCGTCCAGCCGTAGGTGTCGTCCTGGACCTGGGCGGAGGCGCCGGGGACGGAGAGACAGTAGACCGATTCCAGGTCCTCGCCCGTGGTGACCCAGAACCATGCCTCGGGGAAGGCGAGTTGGACGAGAAAGGCGGGCGTCGGGTCGTTGAGGAGGGTGGGGGAGGTGTCGGTCGGACGCCCGGTGCCGTCGGCACCGGACCAGCCGGGCAGGAACGGCGGGCGGGACGGGCGCGGGACGGCGGCCCGGCCGGTGACCCGGCCCTCGGCGGTGCCGTCGGGGAGCACGGTGAGCTCGACCCGGCCGGCGCCCTCCTGCCAGGTGCCGAGGACGGCCGAGACGGTGCCGCCGGGCCTGGTCTGCCGAACCCAGCCGTAGGGGATCAGGCGGACCGGGTCGGTGGCGCGGACCCCGTCGTACGGCGGGTGGGCGGCGGCGGTCGGGGAGCCGACCTCCAGGATGTTCCGCGGGCCGTCGGGGTTCATCGTCCTCCTCGGGGTGGGGCCGGAGCGGGTCGGGGCCGCGAGGCCGTCCGCCCACGCCGGGATCGACGCGGCGGACGGCCTCCGGCTCCGGTCAGGACTAGGCGGGCAGCAGCGCGGCGATGTCCCCCAGGAGCCGGGCCGCCGGCGCCGGGTCGACCAGCCACTTCAGGTGGCTGCCGGGGAGCGTGTGGACGTCGAAGGGGTTCTCCGGGGTCAGCGCGTCGCCCTCGCGGATCATGCGGTCCTGCATGGCGAGCGGAATGCCGGCGTCCTCGGCCAGCCGGACGTACGACCTGGGGATCCGCCCCCAGGTGTCGGGCCGGGCCCGGTCGTCGGGGGTGCCGGTGTCGAGGTTCTCGTCGGGCTGGAAGGTGTTGAGGAAGAGCATGAACTCGTCGTCCGTGCCGTCGGCGAGGAAGGACGCCTTGAAGGAGGCGAGGACGCCGGGGTCGGCGGTGCGGAAGTTGATGCGCAGCAGACCGAGTTCGGCTGGGTTCCCGACCAGCGCCGCCATCAGCCCCGCGGCGTCGGCCGTGGCCATCTCGGGCTCGGCGTAGTAGGCGTTGATGTCGAGGTCGACGGGGCACCAGGCGGAGACGTAGACGATGCGGTCGACCAGGTCGGGCCGCTGGTTGGCCGCGGCGGTGGCCGTCAGGCCGCCGCGGCTGTGGGAGACGAGGACGACGGGCCCGTTCCGCTTGGCCCGCTCCAGTATCCCGATGAGGTGCGCGACGTTGTCGGCGAGTGTGACGCCCTTGATGGCCCCGGGGGCGATGGCGAGCCCTTCGAGGTCCTGCGGCGCCTGGTAGGCCCGGGGGTACGTCGCGGCGAAGCCGTGGCCGGGGAGGTCGACGGCGACGGAACGGTGTCCGAGGAGGCCGAGTTCGGCCTGGAGCGGCGCGAAGGAGAAGGAGTTCGCGAAAGCCCCGTGGACCAGGACGAAGGTGGGTTGCATCTGTCTACTGCTCACTTTCCGGTCCCCTGCGCCGCACTGGCCGGCCGCGGGGACTGCTTCGTGCGTGGCAGGCGCCGGCGGTCACCTGCGGACGCGCGAGGGCGGCGTGCGAACGGCTGCCCACGGTCCGGTGATTCACCCTACTCAGTGAATGATCATCAGCCCACCCTCCGGCGGCACGGCTTCGGTGCTCCACCGCCCACCGCTCACCCCGGGGTTACTCGGGGTGCGGGTCCGTGCCGTCCTCGGCGGGCCAGCGGCCCTCCGCGTACAGCCGGACGAGCGCGGCGTGGGAGAGCGGGCTGGTGGGGTCGGCGACGTCGCCGTTGGTGGTGTAGTCCAGGAGTACGACCTCGTCCTTCTCCCGGAGCCGCTCGACCAGGTCGGCGGCGCGGTGTTCGAGGACCCATCGGTAGGCCGGCAGGTAGATCCGGCGGCGGGCCGTCTCGTACGACAGGAGCCGGTCGCCGTGCAGGCCGGTCCGGTGGCCCTGGACGGGGCCGAAGCGGCGCACCGTCCGCTTGAGGCCCTTCATCGAGGTGACGTGCAGCTTGGCGGGGTCGACATCGGCGTCCCGGAAGACCTTGAGGGCCTGCCAGATCCCCTCCACGGACTGGCTGGTCGCGCCG
This sequence comes from Kitasatospora sp. NPDC056800, assembly GCF_042789775.1. Classification (NCBI taxonomy): domain Bacteria; kingdom Bacillati; phylum Actinomycetota; class Actinomycetes; order Kitasatosporales; family Streptomycetaceae; genus Kitasatospora; species Kitasatospora sp. NPDC056800. Next base: position 25,893 of record NZ_JBHUAL010000042.1, read on the forward strand.
TCGCCGTAGGGGACCGGGATGCCGCCGTGCGGGTAGAACGGGCTCAGCCGCACCCACGGGTCCGGCGCCCTGGAGGTGACGTCGACGATCTCCGCGCCGGGGAACGCGGCGGTCAGTGCGGCCGCCGTACGGCGACGGCCGGCGATGTGGATCGGCATGTGCGGGCTCTCCTGCTCGACGGCGCGGGCCACCGAGTGTCCCCGGTGCCACTGACATTCCTCGCCGGGGTGCGGGCGGACGGGAGCGGATCCGGCGCGGGGGGCCGGTGGTCAGGTGCGCCGGTAGTAGGCCGCGACCGGGGCCCGGGCCTCCTCGGGCAGGGCGGGGCCGTCCGTCGGCACCGCCGGCCAGGCGCCCGAGTCGGGGTTGAGCTCGACGAGTTGCTCCGTGGCGAGCGCGTACACGACCCGGCCGATGCCGGAGCGGAGGATGCCCCCTTCGCACATGCCGCAGGGCTGGCAGCTGGTGTACATCGTGGTGCGCGCGGCGGTGTCCGGGGAGAGTTCGCGGGCGGCCCAGCGGGCGAGTTTCAGTTCGGGGTGGGCCGTGATGTCGTCGTCGCGCCGGACGGTGTTGTGGGCCTCGGCGAGGACCTCGCCGTCCGGGCCGGCCAGCAGGGAGCCGTACGGGGCGTCGCCGAGGGCGACCGCGTGGGCGGCGATGGCGATGGCGCGGCGCAGCAGGGCCTCGTCGGCTTCGGTGATCACGCGGTCCTCCATTGGGTGGAGACGGTGGTGAGGGTCCGCCAGGCCTGCCGCGGACGACGGGTGTCCTCCGGATCGCCGTGGTAGGGGTCGAACACGACGGTCTCGGCCCCGAGGTCGCGCAACTGGCGCAGGTCGTCGAGGACCTGGTCGAGGGTGCCGACGCCGGCGGGCCGTTCGGGGTCGTCGACCGGCGCGGTGGTCAGCCGCAGGGCGATGCGGGGGGCGAACCCCGGCACCGGGTGCTCGGCCAGGACCGACCGCATCCGGGCGACGGGGAGCCGCAGCGGGTGCCAGGCGTCGCCGAACCGGACCGCCCGGCGCAGCGCCGCCTCGCTGTGGCCGCCGACCCACACCGGTACCGGCCGGTGGCCCGGTTCGCCCGCCCAGGTGTCCCGCAGTGTGGCCAGGTACTCGTCGGTCAGTCTGCCGCGGGCGCCGAACGGCACGCCGAGGGCCTCGAACTCCCGGCGCGCCCAGCCGATCCCCACGCCCAGGACGAACCGGCCGCCGCTGAGCCGGTCGAGGGTGCTCGCCGTCCGCGCCACCAGCAGCGGGTGCCGGTAGGGCAGGACGAGGACGGTCGTGCCCAGCCGCAGGCCGGGGGCGGTCCCGGCGAGCCAGGACAGCGTGGTGAACGGCTCGTAGAACGGCTCCGGGTACCGCTCGGCCACGTCCGGGGTCACCGCGACGTGGTCCGACACCATGAGGAGGTCGAAGCCGAGGCCCTCCGCGGTCCGGGCCCACTCGCGCAGCACGCCGGGGTCGGTCCCGGGGCCGAAGTTCGGTACGTTGAGGCCAAGTTGCATGGATCGAGGCTATCCCCGTGATCATGGCGGACGGAACGGCATCCTCCCTCTGTCACCTGCGGATCGCCGGGGATTTCCCGGTAGATTCGCGCCATGGCCGTGAATCTTGACGACACCGACTGGGCGATCATCGAGCAGCTGCAACAGGAGGCCCGCATCTCGCTCAGCGAGCTGGGGCGGCGGGTGTCCCTCAGCCCGTCGGCGACCACGGAACGGGTGCGGAACCTGGAGTCGCTGGGCGTCATCACCGGCTACCACGCGACGGTGGACCTGGCGAAGGTCGGCTACCCGGTGCTCGCCGTCGTCCGGCTGAAGTACCCGGGCAACCGGCACGAGCCGCTGCGGCGACTGCTCGCCGAGCGGCGGGAGGTCCTGGAGTGCCTGCGGACCACCGGCGACGACTGCTACACCCTCAAGGTGGCGGCGACCTCCATGGAGCACCTGGAGACCCTGGTGGACGAGCTGGCCGGCTTCGGCAGCACCACCACGAGCGTCGTCTACAGCCGGACGCTGCCGCTGCGCGGGCCCGCTCGGCCCTGATGCCGGAGGGGCGTCGGACTCAGCCCTGATGTCGGAGGGGAGTCGGACGGGAGTCGTCGGAGGGGAGTCGGGAGGGAAAGGTGCTCCCTCGATCGGGGGAGGTCGGCCGGCCGTCGCGCGGACAGACTGGCGATCGTGACCGGGGGTTTCCTACCCCCCACGATTCCACAGGAGTTGACCCGTGCGTCGTTCGCGCATCCGCCACATGGCACTCGCCCTCACGCTCTCGACCGTCGGGGCCGTCGCGGCCGTCGGGGCGTCGGCACCGTCCGCCATGGCGGCACCGGCGGCCGCGCCGGCCGCGGCTTCTTCGGACGCCGTGCAGCAGGGACTGAACGCGCTGGTGCGGACGGACGGGATACCCGCCGCGCTCGCGACCGTCCGGGACGGGCGGGGCCGGACCCGCGACTACACCGCGGGGGTGGGGGACCTGGCCACCGGCGCCAAGGTCCCCGTCGACGGGCAGGTGCGGATCGGCAGCAACACCAAGACCTTCACCGCCGTCGTCGTGCTCCAGCTGGTCGGGGAGGGGAAGGTCGACCTCGACGCCTCCGTCGACACCTACCTCCCCGGCCTGGTCCGCGGAGAGGGCATCGACGGGCACGGCATCACCGTCCGGCAGCTGCTCCAGCACACCAGCGGACTGCCCGACTACGAGGGGCTGCTGGAGGAAACCGCCCTGCGGACCCGGTACTTCGAGCCCCGGGAGCTGCTGGACATGGCCCTCGGGCAGAAGCCCGCCTTCGCGCCCGGGGAGAAGTTCGGCTACAGCAGCACCAACTACGTGCTGGCCGGCCTGATCGTCCAGCGGGTGACCGGACGGCCGATCGCCGAGGAGATCGACCGGCGGATCATCCGGCGCGTCGGGCTGCGGCACACCTACTTCCCGGCCGTGGGCGACCGGACGATCCGGGAGGCCCACCCCAAGGGCTACCGCAGGGATTCCGCCGACGCGCCGCTGACCGACTTCACGGAGCTGGACCCGTCGGCGGCCTGGGCGGCCGGGCAGATGATCTCCACCAACTCGGACCTCAACCGCTTCTTCACCGAACTGCTGGTCCCGGACCGCCTGCTGCCCGCGGCCCAACTCGCCCAGATGCGTACCACCGTCCCGGTCGGCGACGGCATGGCCGCCGGACTGGGCATCTTCAGCCGGACGCTCACCTGCGGCGGGGTCTACTGGGGGCACGGCGGCGACATCCCGGGCTACGAGACCCGGGGCGGCGCCACCGACGACGGCCGTGCCGTGAACATCGCGATGACCACCATCCCGGCCGACTACGCCGTCACCCGGCACCTCGAAGGCGTCGTCGACGCCGCCCTGTGCCGCTGAGGTGGTGACCGGGCCGTGAGCGGTCAGGAGCGGTGGTGGTTCCCCTCGTCGCCGATCACACCGTTCCCGTGGTGGACGGACACGCTGGAGTACGTCGCCCGCATGCGCGTGGCGTGAGCCGTCCGGTGCTGTTCGATCAGCATTCCCTCGGCGTTGTCGGACTGGTGCCGCCGCGCGCGTTCCCGGAGTACCAGGAAGGCCGTGGCACCGACGATGGCGCCGACGAGCGCGACCAGGAACACCGTGACGAAGACCATACCGTCACCTTCCCCCCGTTCGAATGCGTCCAACCTTTATCTCACGGGCGTAGGGCGGTCGCACCCGAGTCGTCGGAACAGTCGGAACAGTCGGGTGGTCGGGACGGCAGACCGTCGCGACGGCCGACTGTTCCGGCGACCGTACGGGGCGTCAGGGGCGGGCCTGTTCGGCGTTCGCGCGCTCCGTGACCAGCGCCAGGACGCGGCCCGCGATGGCGAGGTCCTCGGCCGGGATGCCGGCGTACAGGCGGGCGGTGATCCCGGCGGCCTCGGTGGTGGTGCGCTCGTAGAGTTCGCGGCCGGCCGCTGTGAGGTGCAGCCGGGACGCCTCCGCCGGGTCCTGCGAGAGCAGCCCGGCGGAGGTCAGTTCCCCGATCACGCCGTGGACGACCGACTCCTCGGCCTTCAGCGAGCCGGTGACGTCGCGGACGAGCGCGTCCCGGGCGATGGAGCCGCCCGCGACCGCGACGACCCGGAGCGTCACGCTCTGGTGGAAGGTCGCTCCGTGGCGGTCCAGCACGCCCTCCAGGAGGGCGCGCGCCGCGTAGTGGGCCAGGGCGATGACCCGGCCGTTGACGGCGGTGGGGGCGGTGGGGGCGGTGGGGGCGGTGGGGGCCGTGGCCGGTGCGGCGTTGGCCGTGGTGGCGGTGTTGGTGGCGGTGTCGGGCGCGGCGGCGGTGGTCATGACGGCTCCTCGGCGTTCTCGACGGTCTCGGCGTGCGGCGGATCCAGAGGTGCGTCGAGCAGGGCGGCCAGTTCGCGGGTGAACTCCCGGGCGCGGGGGCTGTCCTGGCCGCCGAGTGGCGCCAGCAGCTGGTCCAGGAGGCCCTGGACCACCGTGATCGCGCGGCGGGTGACGTCGCCGCCCTGCTCGGTGAGCGACAGCTGCATGGCGCGCGGGTCGTCCGGGTCCCGGGTGCGGGCCACCAGCCCGGCGGCCTCCAGGGCGCGGGCGAGCTTGGAGACGTAGAGCGCTTCGAGGCCCGTGTGGTCGGCGAGGCGGCGCTGGCTGGGGCGCAGCCCGGAGCGCGACATGCCGTACAGGGAGGCCAGCACCGCGTACTGGGCGTGCGTCAGACCCAGCGGTGCGACCGCCCGGTCGACCGCCACCCGCCACTTCATCGACAGGCGCCAGACCAGGAATCCTGCGGTGGCGCCCTCAGCTGTTGAACTCACGGCAGATACAGTACATAGCTGCTATGTCCATGGCTACTATTTTCAGGGCCGGGGAATGGGGCTCGGGGTGCCGGGCGGAGCGCCTCGGGCATGACTTTCGACAGATCCGGTGCGGCGGCGGCCCTCGTAGGGTCGTGGGCATGCGGATGAGTGGGGCGGCGCTGCCCGTGGTGGCGTCGGTGTGTATCGGGCTCGGTGTCACGAGCCTCTGGTGGGCGCTGCCGGCGATCGGGTTCTCCTTCCTGGCCGGGCTGCGGATGCAACGGGTGCGGCCGGCGGCAGTGGTGTTCGCCGTGCTGGTCGCGGCCGGGGTGCTGGTGGTCGGGGCGGTGCCCTCCTGGATCGTCCTGGGGCTGCGGTTCGTCGCGCTCGCCGTGAGCACCGGGATGGGCCCCTGGCTGCTGGGCCGGTTCTGGCGGCAGTCGCAGGAACTCGTGCGCGCCGGGTGGGAGCGGGCCGAGCGGCTGGAGCGCGAGCAGCAACTCGTCGCCGAGCAGGCCCGACTGCGCGAACGGGCCCGGATCGCCCAGGACATGCACGACGCCCTCGGCCACGACCTCAGCCTGATCGCCCTGCGCGCCGGGGCCCTCAAGCTCGCCCCCGACCTGGCCCCGCCCCACCGGGAGGCCGTCCAGGAGATCCGGGCGGGCGCGGCCGCCGCCGTCGACCGGCTCGGCGAGGTGATCGGCATCCTGTGCGACGGGGACGAGAGCGGTGGCGCCGCCCGCGCGGCCCACGGACCGGCCGACTCGGACATCCCGCACCTGGTCGCCGAGGCGGCCGCCGCCGGCCTGGACGTCCGCTCGGAGATCACCGGTGAGCCGGACGGGCTCCCGCGCGCCACCGAGCACGCCGCGTACCGGGTGGTGCAGGAGGCGCTGACCAACGCCGCCAAGCACGCACCACGAGCGGCCGTCACCGTGGAGGTGGCGTACTCGGCCGACGGCGCCCGCCTCCGGGTGGTCAACGGCCCCGGGCCTGTGCCCGCGCCCATGCCTGCATCTGCGCCCATGCCCGCACCTGCGCCCGCGTTCACCGTCGCCCGGGCGACGGGCTCGGCACCTGCGTCAACCCCGCGCGGCGCAACGCCCACCGGAACGTTCACCGGAGCGTTCGTCGGCACGTCCGCCGCACCCGCGGGAAGGTCCGCCTCGACGCCTGCCGTGCCGCCCACCGGTGGCCGCGGCCTGGTCGGGCTGGCCGAGCGGGTCCGGCTCGCGGGCGGCACCTTCGCCCACGGCGCCCGCCCGGACGGCGGGTTCGAGGTCGAGGCCACTCTGCCGCGCCGCGCCGCCGGGCCCGTCCCGCTGCCGCCCGCCGCCCCGTCGTCGCCGGTGCGCGAGCTGCGACGGGCGCGGCGCAGGGTGGGCCGTACGCTGGCCGCCGTGGTGCTCGTCCCGCTGGGGACGGCCGTACTGCTGACCGTGGCGCTGCGAGTATGGACGCTCTACGTGGTCAGCCTGTCGGTGCTGGAGCCGGAGGTCTACGCCGCCCTCCAGATGGGGCAGGACCAGGCCTCCGTCGAGCGTCTGCTGCCGGGCCACCGGCTGCCGTACCGCCCGCCGAGCGGGCCGGCGACGCCCGCGCCGCCGCCGGGGGAAGGGGTCTCGTGCGTGTACTACGCCATCACCGCCCAGCTGTTCGTGGACCGGGCCGGCGATGCCTACCGGCTCTGCTTCCAGGACTCCCGGCTGGTCTCGCGGGACGTGCTCGTCTCCTGAAGCCCTGTCTTCCGGCCTTCCACCTCCCGCGCTCCCGCCGCAACTCCCTTTCCCCACCACCTCCGTACCGAGCGACCGACAGGAGCCACCGATGACCACCGCACCGATCCGGGTGCTGCTCGCCGACGACGAGCCCATGATCCGCGCGGGACTGCGCGCGGTGCTCGCCACCGACCCGGGCATCGAGATCGTCGCCGAGACCGGGGACGGCCGGGAGGCCGTCGAACTGGTCCGGCGCCACCGGCCGGACGTCGCCGTACTGGACATCCGGATGCCCGGGACGGACGGCATCACGGCCGCCGCCGAGATCCGCCGGAACGGCCTGGCCACCGGAGTACTCATGCTGACCACCTTCGGTGAGGACGACTACATCCTGCGCGCGCTCAGCGGCGGCGCGAACGGCTTCCTGATCAAGTCCGGCGAGCCCGAGGAACTGCTCGCCGGGGTGCACGCGGTGGCCGGAGGGGCGGCCTACCTCTCACCCAAAGTGGCCGCCCGGGTGGTCGCCCACCTGGCCGCCACCGGGGCCGGCGGCCCCGCCGACCGGCGTGCCGGTGCCCGGGAGCAGGTGGCCGCCCTGACCGCCCGGGAACGGGACGTGCTGACGCTGATCGCCGCCGGGCTGTCCAACGGTCAGATCGCCCGTCGGCTGGGGGTGGTGGAAGGCACCGTGAAGGCCCATGTGAGCTCCATCCTGGCCCGGTTGGGCGTGGCCAACCGGGCGGCCGCCGCCGTCCTCGCGCACGAGGCCGGACTGACCCTCGGCGCGACCTGCGCGGGCGGTCCACGGGACTGAGGCCGCCGCGCCCGGGGCGGTGCCGGAGTCGGAGCCGGAACCCGCGCCTGAGCTGGAGCCCGAGCCCGAGCCCGGGGCCGACGGTATCGGCGGTACCGACAGCAGCCGCCCGAGGACCGGCACCCCGGCCAGGGCCGTCACGGCAGTCGTGGCCGCCGGCCGCAGGGCGAGGACCGCCGCCGCCGTGACCGTGCCGCCGAGCGCGGCACCGGCGATCACGTCGTGCGGGTAGTGCACCCCGGCCGCCACCCGCAGCGCTGCCGTGGCGCCGCCGACGGGTATGACCAGCACCGCCCAGTGCGGGCGCAGCAGCACCAGCCCCGTGGCCAGCGCGACCGCCAGGGTGGCGTGGTTGCTGGGGAAGGACCAGTCGCCCGGCGGCGGACACGCGGCGACCGCCGTGCCCGGCAGCCCGGTGAGCGCCCGGCAGGGCCGCTCCTCGTCGAGGACCACCTTCAGTACCTCGCTCGCCCCGTAGGCCAGCACCGTGCCCAGCCCGACCAGCGCCACCCCCGCGACCACCCCGGTGGCCCGCCGGGCCCGGGCCGTCCACCAGCAGAACGCCAGCAGGAGACCCAGCACCAGCAGCCCGACCTCGGTGGCCGGCTCCAGCAGCGAGGCCACCGCGTGCGGGGCCTCGCCGACGGCCTCCGCCACCCGCCGGTAGCCGCCGGTCGACCACCCGGCCGACACCGGCCCCGCCCCGCCACCCCGCTCCGGCGCCAGCCACGCCACCACCCCGGCCCCCGCGCAGAGCAGGGCCACGGCGAGGACGGGCCTGGGCCTCACTCCGGGTTTGGCCCTGGGCCTGGCGATGGCCCTGGTGGCGCCGGTCTGCCTCGAATTCCTGTCCGTGTACGTCATGGTCCGGACGGTAGAGGCCGAGACCCCCTTGGCACCCGACCCGAAAGTCAAGCAATGCCCCTGACGATGGTCAGGGTTGACATCACGTCACAACGACCGGCCACGTACCCTGCGCCCATGCCGGATCCCTCCCCGCTCGCCGTCCCCACCCGCTTCGACGGAGCCCCCGACCGTGTCGCGCTCGTTGTCCCGGGCGTCGGGTACACGCCCGCCAGGCCCCTCCTCCACTTCGCCCGCTCGGTGCTCCTCCGGCACCGCTGGACGGTCCAGGAGCTGTGGTGGCAACTCCCGGACGATTTCCGGGTGTTCGAGCCGGAGGACCGGACCGCCTGGGTCGAGCGGCAGGTCGCCGAGGCCGTCGACGCCGAGCGCGGCGCCTGCCGCCTGCTCGTCGGCAAGTCCCTGGCCTCCTTCGCCTGCGGCGTTGCCGCCGACCGCGGCCTCGCCGCAGCCTGGCTGACCCCCGTCCTGACCTCCGAGCCGGTCGCCCGCGCCCTCGCCCGCGCCGAAGCCCCGACCCTCCTCGTCGGCGGCGGCGCCGACAAGCTGTGGGACCGCCGGATCGCCGAATCGACCGGACACGAGGTCCTGGAAGTACCCGCCGCCGACCACGGTCTGGAGCTGCCGGACGACCCCCTGGGCTCGATCGACGTCCTGCGGCAGGTCACCTCCCGCCTGGACCGCTTCGTCGCCTCCCTGGCGACGAGGGAGTAGGGACGGAAGCCCTGCGGGGCAGAGACCGCCGTGGCCGGGCCGAGCCGCTGCTACCGGTGCGGCCGCACCGGCTTCGCAAGCCCGGCCGTCGGCCGCCGGGCGACCGGGGCTGTCCGCAGGGGAGCCTGTTCGTGTCGCATACCGGGATCCAAGGGGATTGGCCGCCGCGGGAGCCCGGCTTCGGCTCGGGCATGACCTGCCGGCGCCGACCGCGGGGACCGGCACCAGGCCAGGGAGCGGCCGCGCCCGGCCGCTTGAAGCATCACGTGGTCACCGCTGGCCGGGGCACACCGCCGGCCACCGCCACGACGTCTCCCGGCTGCTGCCGCTGCCGCTGCCGCACGCGATTCCGCGCATCCGCGGGAAGACGGTCGGCCGCGCCAACGGCCGTGGCGGTTGTTCCCCGACCGCGGCTACGACGTCGACAGGTATCACTGCCTGGTTTCGTGGAAGCGCGGCAGCGAGCCGGTCACCGCCCGCCGGTGCCACCGTCCGGCGCCGACGTGGCCAAGGGCGCCCGGGCGCCCGCTTACCGGGAGCCGGTCGGCTGTCCGGGCGCGACCACTGGCAGGTCTCGCTCCTCGGCTGCGTCGGCCAGGCGCTTGTCGTAGGTGACGAAGGCGGTGAGCGCGTGCTCGAGGTGCTCGGCGGTGGCGAGGTGGATGGCGTCGAGGGTGCGGAGGTGTCGGGTGGGGAACAGGCAGGCGGCCCTGAGGACGGGATCGGAGAGCCGGACGCGGAGAAGCCGGTCGAGCAGGTCCACCGACGCGTCCAGCAACTCCTGTGGTGCGCCGACCCGGATCAGCGCGCGCGGCACCTCGACCTGGGCCAGCGCGCTGGTCGCGTGGCCCTCGGAGCCGTGCGAGGAGAGGAACGTGCGCAGTGCGGTGGATTCGTCCTCAGGCACCAGAAGTTTGAGGATCGCGCATGAGCCGAGGTAGATCAATGGCCTTCCTCCTCCCGCATGGCGTGCAGGGCGTCGGCGGCCGACGCGAGCCCGGCGCCGGATTCGGGCAACGTCCAGTCGGCCAGGCCACGCGCGGTCGCGGCGTTCTCGGGGGCGATCGTGCCGTCTCGAACGAGGTCCTCCAGCACCCGCTGTTCCGGGTCGGGCGGCGCGAGGACGGCGATCAGCCGCCCGTTGCGGGTGATCTCCACGCGTTCGCCGGCCGCGACCCGGTCGATCAACTCGCTGGCGTGCTGCTGGAGCTGTCGGATGGGGACTCTGGCTGTCATACGACTCACGGTAGAGCCAGGCGTGCGGCGATCACGAGGAATGTGCGTCGACTTCACACGAACGAGTGCCGCCATGCCCCGGGAACCCGTGCCGGCGCCCGCCGATGGTGGTGGCGAGGGCGGCGGCCAGCAGGACGAGGGCGGACCAGGGCAGGGCGGCCGGCCCGGCGTGGTCGAGGAGGAGGCCGCCGGCCAGGCCGCCGACGGCGATGCCGAGGTTCCAGCAGGTGACGAGCAGCGACTGGGCGATGTCCCCGGCCGGGCCGGCCGCGTCGGCGACGGCGGTCTGGAGGAGGGTGGCGGCGCCGCCGAAGCCGAGGCCCCAGAGCGCGGCGGCGGCGTAGGCGGGCCGGCCGGTCGAGCCGAGCAGGGCGGCGGCGAGGAGCAGGGCCGCGGCCGCGAGGAGGACGGAGGCGGCGATGGTCAGGGGGCGCAGGTACCGGTCGATCAGGGCGCCGGTGCCGAGGATGCTCACCAGCGAGGACAGTCCGATGACGAGCAGGACGGTGTCCGTCCGGCCGTCGAGCCCCAGCGGCGCGAGCAGGGCGGCGACGTACGTGTAGAGAACGTTGTGGGCGAGCACGAAGGTCGCGGTGACGGCCAGGACGGTGGCCACGCCCGGTGTCCGCAGCACCCGTCGGACGGGGACGCGGGCCTGGTCGGCGCGGCCGGGCAGTGGCGGGAGCGCGAGCAGCATCCAGCCGGTCAGTGCCACGGCGATCACGCACATCAGCCCGAAGGTGACCCGCCAGCCCACCAGGCCGGCGAGCAGGGTGCCGGCGGGTACGCCCACCGACAGGGCGACGGTCGAGCCGGCCATGGCGACGGCCATCGCCCGTCCGCGCTGTTCCGGCGTGACGATGCCCCGGGCGTACCCGGCCAGTAGTGCCCAGAGCAGTCCCGCGACCAGGCCGGCCGCGAACCGGGCGGCCATGGTGAGCGGGTAGTCGGGTGAGACGGCGGTGACGGCGTTGGCCGCGGCGAAGCCGCCGACGGCGACCAGCAGCAGGCGCTTGCGCGGCAGGCGGCCGGTGACGGCGGTCAGCGGGATGGCGGCCGCGATCGAGCCGACGGCGTAGAGGGTGACGGACTGCCCGGCGGCGGACTGGCCGACGCCGAGGTCGGCGCTCATCGCGGGCAGTACTCCGGCGGGCAGGGCCTCGGTCATGATCGTGACGAATCCGGCGGTGCTCATGGCCAGCAGTGCGGGCCAGGGCAGCCTCGGTGCGGGGGCCACCGGCTGTGCGGGGGTGCGGAGTTCGGGAGTGGGCATGGGCCCGATCGTCTATCGTTGACATTCGTGTCAAGGTCCAGCCGGGATGGCGCCGGCCCGGGGTGAGGGTGGTCACACATGCGCATCGGCGAGCTCGCCCGGCGGGCGGAGACCACTCCGCGCCTGCTGCGCTACTACGAGCAGCAGGGGCTGATCACACCGCGCCGTGAGGCGAACGGCTACCGCGCGTACGACGAGTACCTCGTGGACCGGGTGCTGCAGATCCGCGGGCTGCTGGACGCGGGGCTGCCGACCCGGATCATCAAGCAGATCCTGCCCTGCCTGGACACCCTGGACGCCCCGCGGACGATCCACTTCGCCGACGCCACACCGGAGATGCTCGCCACCCTGGAGTCCGAGACGGACCGGATGACCCGCCGGATCCTGTGCCTGACGCGCAACCGGGACGCCATCCGGGAGTACCTGGACGTGGTCAAGGGCCTCTCCTGATCCACCACCCGGACTCGACGGCTTGACCTTGCCACGGGTGTCAGGGTTGGACGCTGCCGTCATGACCGACACGACCGACCTGAACGACGCCGTCGCCGCGACCGACACGACCGTCGCGACCGCCCCTGCGATCCACCACACCGCCTTCGGCGACGGCACCCCGATCGTCCTGATCCACGGCTACACCGTCGACCACCGCGTCCTGCTCCCGCTCGAACCCGCCTTCGCCGACCGCCCCGGCTGGCGGCGCCTCTACGTCGACCTCCCCGGCCACGGCGCCAGCCCCCGGCTGCCGGGCCCGACCTCGGCGGCCGCCCTGGCCGAGGCGCTCTCCGGGTGGATCGAGGCCCAGGTCGGCGGGCGGCCCTTCGCCGTGGTCGGGCAGTCCTTCGGCGGCCAGCTGGCCCGGGCGGTGACCGCGCGCTTCGGCGAGCAGGTGCTGGGCTCGGCGCTGCTGGTGCCGGTGGTGCGCTGGGGTGCCGACCGTGACCTGCCGGAGGAGTCCGTGGTCGAACGCGACGAGGACCTCCTCGCCCGTCTCCCGGCGGCCGACCGCGACCTGTTCCGGTACGTCATGGCCCGCCACACCGGCCCGAGTTGGGAGCTGTTCCAGCGGTACGTCCGGCCCGGCTGGGAGGCGCACGACCGGGCGGCCGCCGCCGAGCTCGAAGCCGACTTCCTGCTGCCGCACTGGCCCGAGCACCGGGCCGCGCGGCACCGCGGCCGCCACCTGCTGGTCACCACCCGGCAGGACGCCCTGGTCGGCTGGCGCGACCAGCTCGCCCTGCTCGACCACTACCCCCGGATGGCCGCCGCCGTCCTCGACGGCGTCGGCCACAACCCCCAGGTCGAGGCCGCCGATACCGTCCGCACCTTGGTCGGCCGCTGGCTCGACGCGCTCCCGCGCTGAGGGCCGGCGCCGGGAACGCCGACGGCCCTGGGAACGCTGACGGCCCCGCGACCGGTCGTACCGGTCGCGAGGCCGTCCACCGCCGCAGGAGTCCGGAGCTCGGAACCCGTGAACCGGCCCCCGGAGCCCCCGGAGCCACGGCTCAGCCGATGGAGCGGGGCAGGCGGGTGGTCAGGTACAGGATGGTGAAGGACCCGAGGAGCTGGATGCCCAGGCAGAGGGCGAGCGCGCGGTCCATGCCGAGGACGGGGGAGAGGGAGAGGTAGAGGGTGCCGAGGGTGGCGACGCCGAGCGCGAGGCTGGACTGCTGGCCGGTGGCGAGGACGCCGCTGCCGACGCCGGCCCGGGCGGCGGGCACCTTGGCGAGGACGACCCGGAACAGCGGGGTGCCGATCAGGCCCTGCCCGATGCCGGCGAGGGCGACGCCCGGGGCCATCCGCAGCGGGGAGAAGTGCGACCAGTCGGCCAGGACGGTCAGGGCGAGGGTGGCGAGGCCGGTGGCCTGGACGACGGCGCCCGCGCTGAGCACCCGGCTGCCCCAGCGGCCGATCAGCCGCGGGCCGGCGAGCGAGGCGGAGAAGTAGCCGACGGCCATCGGGACGAGCGCCCAGCCGGCCGCGACCGGGCCGAGCCTGAGGCCCTGCTGGAGGGCGACCGCGATGACGAACATGAAGCCGCCGAAGCCCGCGAAGTAGGGGAGCGCGATGCCGAGGCCGCGCCGCATCTCCGGGATGCGCAGCAGGGACGGCGGCACCAGCGGGGTGTCCCCGCGCCGCTCGGCGCGCCGCTCGACGACACCGAAGGCGACGGCGAAGACGGGGAACAGCGCCAGCAGCACCCAGGACCAGAGCGGCCAGCCGGCGGCCCGGCCCTCCATCAGCGGGACGAGCAGGGAGAGCAGCGTGGCGGTGAGCAGGACGGTGCCGGGGACGTCGACCCGGGCGGCCGTGGTGGACCGGCTCTCCGGGACGTAGCGGACCGCGAGCACCACGGCGAGCAGCGCGAACGGCACGTTCAGCAGGAACACCGAGCGCCAGCCGGTGCCGAACAGGTCGGCGGCGACCAGCATCCCGCCGAGCACCTGCCCGATCACCACCGAGATCCCGCCGACGGCGCCGTAGACGCTGAGCGCGCGGCCGCGCCGGGCGCCCTCGGTGGCGGCGGTGATGGTGCCGAGCACCTGCGGGATCAGCAGCGCGGCCGAGGCGCCCTGGGCGGCCCGGGCGGCGACCAGGGACCACGCGCCGGGGGCGAGGCCGCAGGCCAGCGAGGTGAGGGCGAAGGCGACGGCGCCGATGACGAAGAGCCGGCGGCGGCCGTAGCTGTCGCCGAGGCGCCCGCCGAGGACGAGCAGGACGGCGAAGGCGATGCCGTAGCCGGCGGCGACCAGTTCCAGGACGGCGGGTCCGGCGGCCAGGTCGTGGTCGATGGTGGGCAGGGCGACGTTGACGATGAAGAAGTCGAGCATCGGCAGGAAGGCGCCGAGCAGGACGGTGACCAGTCCGGCGGTGCCGAGGGTGGCGGCGGGACCGGTGGAGCCGGTGGCGGGACCGGCGGGACCGGTGGAGCCGGCCGGCCCGGTGCCGGAGGTACGGGCGGCCGCGGTGCCCGGGGTGGTGGCGGCGCGGCTCGATGCGGGGGCGACGGTGAGTGGTTGGGTCACGGGTCCTACGATCCGCCGCGCCGTACCCTGGTACCAGAGTGTGGTTATCCAGGTATAAGAAGTACCTGGCAACAGGCTTACGGCTGGCGCATGCTGGGGAGCATGAGCCTGATGACCCCCGCCGCGCAAGACGCCGCGCACAGCGCCGCACAGCGCCGGAGCGCCCCCGGCGACGCCCGTCGGCACGAGCTGGCCGCGTTCCTGCGCAGCCGCCGCGAGCGCCTCGGGCCCGAGCAGGTGGGCCTGCCGATGACCGGCCGCCGCCGGACACCGGGGCTGCGCCGGGAGGAGGTCGCCCAGCTCGCCGCGGTCGGGGTGACCTGGTACACGTGGCTGGAGCAGGCGCGGGACATCCAGGTGTCCGCCCAGGTGCTGGACGCGGTGGCCCGGGCGCTGCTGCTGGACCCGAGCGAGCGCGCCCACCTGTTCACCCTGGCCGGCACGGACGACCCGGCGCCGGTGAAGGAGTGCCCCTCGGTGACCCCGAGCGTGCGGCTGCTGCTGGAGCGGCTGGCGCCGTACCCCGCCGTGGTGCTCAACTCCCGCTACCAGGTGCTGGCGTACAACGCCCAGTACACCGCGGTCGTCGGCGACCTCGACCGGATGGCTCCCGAGGACCGGAACCTGATGTGGATGGCGTTCACGCCCTCGCAGTTCCGCGAGGTGCTGATCGACTACCGCACCGAGCGCCTCGGCATGGTGGCCCGGTTCCGCTCGGCGATGGCCGACCACAGCTCGGAGCCGGCCTGGAAGGCGCTGCTGGCCCGGCTGCTCAAGGCCTCTCCGGACTTCGCGGAGGTCTGGCAGCGGCACGACGTGATGCGGCCGGGCAACGGGATCAAGCGCTTCCAGGTGCCGGACGTCGGGCTGCTGCGCTGCGAGTACACCAACTTCTGGCTCAGCCCGCAGCTGGGGACACGGATGATCACGTACACCCCGCTGGACGACGAGACCCGCGCGCTGATGGACCGCCTGCCCACCGGGGCCTAGGGAGTTCCTCGGGCTCGCGTCGGACGGGCGGCGTCGACGTGCCTCAGCCCCGTACCGCCGCGTCCCGCCCGAGCCGCAGGCACACCACGGCGAGCGGCAGTTCTATGCAGGAGGCCATGACCAGCGCGGCGAGCACCGCGTGGCCCGGCCCGGCGCAGGCGATGTCGGCCAGCGCGTCCCCGGTGAGCAGCAGGGCCACCGCGGCGCCCGCCCACAGCGCGGCGGGGCTGCGGCGGCGCAGCAGCGCGTCCAGCGAGAGCAGGGCGGCGAACTCGGTGAGGTCGAGCACGACCCACGGGGTCTCGTGGCAGACGGCGAGGACCGCCAGCCAGGGCAGCAGCGCGACCGCGGCCAGGACCGGGACCTGGGCGAAGCGCGCGGGCAGGACGGACGAACGGGCGGGGCCGAGGGCAAGGGCGAAGGTGCCGCTCACGCCGCACCCCGGCCGCGCTCCCGGACCCGCTCCAGCGGCAGCCGCTCGGCGGCCCCGCCCGCCGTGTGCTCGACCCGCACCGCGTCGAACGGCCCCTCGGCCCAGGCGACCCAGAACCGGTCGGCCACCGTGACCGCCTCGGCCGTCGAGCACACCCGGCGGAACGGCCGCCGCCCGGTGAACACCACCGCGGGCGCCGTGCCGTCGGCCGCCAGCCGGCCCCAGGCCAGCACGTGCCGGCTCCGCCCGGCGGACGGGCAGTGCCGGGCCCCGCGCAGCAGGTGCGGGGTGAGCCGGGCGGCGACCAGGACGTCGGCCAACTCCCCGTACTGGTACAGCTCCAGTGCGGCGCGGCCGCGGCCGGACGCGACGCAGCGGACCGACCAGGGGCCGGCTCCGGCGGGCAGCGCGCCCTCCGGCAGCTCCCCTTCCTGCAGCGTCTCCTCCGGCAGGGCTCCTGCCGGCAGCGCCCGCTCCGGCAGCGCCCCCTGGGCCGCCGCCGCTCCGGCGGCACTCCCGGGGCCGGGCCGCCCGTGCGGCGGAGTGGCGGAGTGCGATGCAGTGCTCGTCATGCCCTCAAGCCTTCCGCCCGGACCCCCCTCCTGTCGGTGGTGCTCCACACCGAATCGGGGGTGTAGCTAGCTACACCCCCATCGGGAACCCCCCTTCATGGCGGCTCGTGATCACCGGGCCCTACGCTGTCGGCCATGCCCTCCACCACGTTGCGCCGAGCGTTCGTCAGGAGCCTCCGGCGCCCCCCGTGGTCGCCCGAGGTCTGGCGGGACGTCCGCTTCACCGCCGCCGGGATACCCGTGGCGCTGCCGGTCTGGCTGGCCGTCACCGAGTCGAAGCTGCTCTTCCCGGTGCTCGCCGCCGTCCTGCTCTGCACCCACCCGCTGACCGCCGTCCAGCGCGGCCGGCTGCGCGCCCTGTACGGGGTGGAGGTGCCGCGGCTGCGCCCGCCGACGGGGCGCCGGGTCTGGCTGCTCGGGGTGACCTGGCGCCAGGTCCTCCACCACCTGGTGGCCGGCCCGCTGCTGGCGGCGGGCGCGCTGGTGGTGCTGTACGCCTGGGCGGCCGCCGTGGTGCTGGCCACCGTGTACGGCTGGATCTGGCTGCTGCCCGCCGGCACCGCGCTGCGCACCGGCCTGGCCGGGGAGGACGTCCTGCTCACCCTCGGCGGGGTGCTGCTGCTGGCGGTGCTCCCGCTGTCGGGCACCCAGCTGGCCCGGCTGGAGGTGTGGGTGGCCCGGCGGCTGCTCGGCCCGGACCGGGCGGAGGCGCTGGAGCGGCGGGTCGAGGAGATCGCCGAGAGCCGGGCCGGCCTGGTCGACGCGGTGGACGCCGAGCGCCGCCGGATCGAGCGCGACCTGCACGACGGCGCCCAGCAGCGGCTCACCTCCCTCGCGATGAACCTGGGCCTGGCCCGGCGCACCCTCAAGGACGTGCCGCCCGAGGTGATGCAGGTGATCATCGACGCGCACGAGGAGGCCCAGGCGGCCATCGACGAGCTGCGCGACCTGGTCCGCGGCCTGCACCCCGCCGTCCTGGAGGACCGCGGCCTGGACGCGGCGCTGTCCGGCATCGCCGCCCGCGCCCCGCTGCCGGTGCACCTGGACGTCGACCTCTCCGAGCAGATCGCCCCGACCGTCGAGGCGGTCGCCTACTTCACCGTCTCCGAGGCGCTCACCAACGTGGCCAAGCACGCCAGGGCCCGCCGGGTCGACCTCTCGGTGCGGACGACCGGCGGCCGGCTGCGCCTGGTCATCAGCGACGACGGCGTGGGCGGCGCGGACGCCTCGCGCGGCACCGGGCTCACCGGTCTGCGCAAGCGCGCCGCCTCGGTCGACGGCACGATGTCCGTTCTCAGCCCCCTCGGGGGCCCCACCACCATCACCGTGGAGTTGCCGTGCGCGCTGTGATCGCCGAGGACTCGGTCCTGCTGAGGGTCGGCCTGGTCAAGGTCCTGGAGGCGGTGGGCTTCGAGGTCGTGGCCGCCGTCGGGGACGCCACCGAACTGCTGGCCGCCGTCGAGGAGCACCGCCCGAAGGTGGTGGTGGCCGACGTCCGGATGCCCCCGGGCTTCAGCGACGAGGGGGTGAAGGCGGCGATGGTGATCCGCCGGCAGTGGCCGGACACCGCCGTCCTGCTGCTCTCCCAGTACGTGGAGGAGCGCTACGCCGCGGACCTGCTGGCGACCAACACCAGCGGCGTCGGCTACCTGCTCAAGCAGCGGGTCGCCAACGTCGACGACTTCGTGGACGCGCTCCAGCGGGTCGCCGAGGGCGGCACCGCGCTGGACCCGGAGGTGGTCGCCCAGCTGCTGGTGCGCCGCCGGCACCGGGACCCGGTGGAGAAGCTGACCCCGCGCGAGCGCGACGTGCTCGCCCTGATGGCGGAGGGCCGCTCCAACGCGGCGATCGCCGGCTCGCTGGTGGTCAGCGACAGCGCGGTGGCCAAGCACATCAACTCGATCTTCACCAAGCTCGAACTGCCGCAGGCCGAGGACAGCCACCGCCGGGTGATGGCGGTGCTGCGCTTCCTGGAGGTCGGGTAGCGGTGAAGGGGGTGAAGGGCTGGCGGGCCACCGGGACGCTCGTGATCGTCCTGGTCATGATCGGTGCCGGGCTGCAGACCTGGTCGATGGCGGTGCAGCAGCGCACCAGCAGCAGTCGGCCGTACGACGAGGAGATCCACCGGGTCCAGCTGGAGACCGGCCCCGCGTCGGTCCGGGTGCGGGCCGGACGGGAGGGCCACGTGGTGGTCCGGCAGAGCCTGGACTGGCTGGTGCGCAAGCCGGTGGTGTCCGCCGTCTTCGACAAGGGCGTGCTCACGGTCGGGATGCACTGCCGGCTGATCCTGCCGTTCGTGGACCTCGGCTGCGGTGCCGAGATCGAGCTGGAGGTGCCGGCCGCGACCGAGGTGTCCGGCTCGGTGACCTCCGGCTCCGTCCAGGTGGAGGGCCTGAGCGGGGACGTGAGGCTGGACCTGACCTCCGGCCAGCTGCTGCTGTCCGACACCTCCGGGAACGTGACCGTGCACGCCACCTCCGGTCTGGTGCAGGGCACCAACCTGAGCGCCCCGCGGTTGACGGCGCAGCTCACCTCGGGCTCGGTGCAGCTGAGCTTCGCGAGGGCTCCGCGCGAGGTGGACGCCACGGCCACCTCCGGCTCGGTGGAGATGAGCCTGCCGAAGGACAGCCGGTACGCCGTCTCCAGCGAGGTCGGCAGCGGCAACGGCCGGATCGACCCGGGGCTGGCGGACTCGGCGAGCCCGAACCGGGTGCACGCCGCGGTCACCTCCGGGTCGATCTCCATCGCTCCGGCGCCGGCCTCGTCGGCGCCCACCGCCCCGGCGGCTCCGTCGGCCTCGTCGGCCCCGTAGCGGAGGCGGCCCGTTCCGGAGGCGTCCGGCAGAGGAGGTGGCCGGTAGCGGAGGTAGCCGGTAAGGGGAGGCGGCCGGTGGCCGAGGCGCCCCGTACCGGGGGAGCCCCGGCGCGGGCGGAGGCCGCTCACCCGGGTGGGGGACAATGGAGAGTCCCGTCCCCACCACCCGAGGTCAGCCGCGCATGACAGTCACGCCCGCACCCACCGCGTCCGGCACCGCGTCCGGCACCGAGTTCGCGCCGCTCGACATCGGCCCGATCCAGGTGTGGCCGCCCGTCGTGCTGGCGCCGATGGCCGGCATCACCAACGCGCCGTTCCGCACCCTGTGCCGCGAGCAGAGCGGCGGCAAGGGGCTGTACGTCTCGGAGATGATCACCACCCGGGCGCTGGTCGAGCGCAACGCCAAGACCATGCAGCTGATCAAGTTCGACCCGAGCGAGAAGCCGCGCTCCATCCAGCTGTACGGGGTGGACCCGGTGACCGTCGGCAAGGCCGCCCGGATGATCTCCGAGGAGGGCCTGGCCGACCACATCGACCTCAACTTCGGCTGCCCCGTCCCCAAGGTCACCCGCAAGGGCGGCGGCTCGGCGCTGCCGTACAAGCGCAACCTGCTGCGCGAGATCCTGCGCGAGGCCGTCGCCAACGCGGGCGACCTGCCGGTGACCATGAAGATGCGCAAGGGCATCGACGACGACCACCTCACCTACCTGGACGCCGGCCGGATCGGCGCCGAGGAGGGGGTGGCCGCGATCGCCCTGCACGGGCGCACCGCCGCCCAGCACTACGGCGGCACGGCCGACTGGTCGGCGATCGCCCGGTTGCGCGAGTCCGTCCCGGCGCACATCCCGGTGCTGGGCAACGGGGACATCTGGTCGGCCGACGACGCGCTGCGGATGATGCGCGAGACCGGCTGCGACGGCGTGGTGGTGGGCCGCGGCTGCCTGGGCCGGCCGTGGCTGTTCAAGGACCTGGTCGCGATCTTCGAGGGCGACGTGGACTACGCCCGCCCCGACTTCGGCTACGTGGCCGCGGCGATGGTGCGGCACGCGCAGCTGCTCGGCGAGTGGCTGGGCGACGAGGCGCGCGGCGTGATCGACTTCCGCAAGCACGTGGCCTGGTACACCAAGGGCTTCTCGGTCGGCTCCGAGCTGCGGGTGCGGCTGGCCGGCTCCTCCTCGTTGGCCGAACTGGCCGAAACCCTCGCCCAGGTGGAGCAGTCCCAGGGCTGGCCGGACGGTGCGGACGGCCCGCGCGGGCGGACCAGCGGCAACAACCGGGTGGTCCTGCCGGAGGGCTGGTTGGACGATCCGTACGACTGCGCCCGCCCGGGTGCGGACGCCGAATCGGACACCTCCGGCGGATGATCTGTACGACCTGGCGAAAATGACCCGTTCGGGTCGATGGCCACCCGGTCCCAGCCCTCTTGTCCATCCTGGACAAGAGGGCTCCTTTTCGGCGTCCGATCATCACGGAGCGGGCACGTTTCTGGACACAGTGCGACGATCGGCGCAGGCGCTCTACGTTCGACCGGTGAGACGCTCTGGTGACGCTTGCCACACGCGGTGGGGGCTGACGGCCGGTCAGTGGACGAAATGGACAGGTCGGCTGTGAATCGCTTCCCGAAGTCGGTCGACCGGTGATCGGGCGATCCGGGTGCAGGAAATCAAGCCGGGGCAACGCCATGGACCCGCGGTCGCTACGGTGCGTCCGGATCGCACGATCTTCGCGGGTGCATACCTTCAAGAGTTGAATGCTTGCTCGCGTCAGGCGGACGATTTCACCAACAGAGGTGAACGCCTTTATGTGCTTTCGATCTAGCGGGTTACCGCTGGGTACCAGCCTCGGGTGGCCTATTCAGGGCAGAGAAGTGCCTTCGAAATGGGTATGTTCTCCGGCGTCAGGGCAACCGCGTACGAGGAGACCGACCCGTGCCGTCCCAGCAGAAGTTTGTTTACTCCTTCACCGAAGGAAACAAGGACCTCAAGGATCTTCTTGGCGGCAAGGGCGCGAACCTGGCCGAGATGACCAACCTGGGCCTCCCCGTCCCTCCGGGGTTCACCATCACCACCGAGGCCTGCAAGGTCTTCCTGGAGACCGGCAGCGAGCCGTCCTCCCTGCACGAGGAGATCAGCGCCCACCTGGACGCCCTCGAGCAGGAGATGGGCAAGAAGCTCGGCCAGGCCGACAACCCCCTCCTGGTCTCGGTCCGCTCCGGCGCGAAGTTCTCCATGCCCGGCATGATGGACACCGTCCTCAACATCGGTCTCTCCGACGCCTCGGTGGCCGGCCTCGTCGCCCAGTCCGGCAACGAGCGCTTCGCCTGGGACTCCTACCGCCGCCTGGTCCAGATGTTCGGCAAGACCGTGCTGGGCGTCGACGGCGAGCTGTTCGAGGAGGCCCTGGACGAGGCCAAGCACGCCAAGGGCACCGTCAACGACCTGGACCTGGACGCCGCCGACCTCAAGACGCTGGTCGAGGTGTTCAAGGGCATCGTCGAGCGCGAGACCGGCCGGGCCTTCCCGCAGGACCCGCGCGAGCAGATGGACCTCGCCATCCACGCCGTCTTCCACTCCTGGAACGGCGACCGCGCCCGGCTGTACCGCCGCCAGGAGCGCATCCCGAACGACCTGGGCACCGCGGTCAACGTCTGCAGCATGGTCTTCGGCAACCTCGGCGAGGACTCCGGCACCGGCGTCGCCTTCACCCGCGACCCCTCCACCGGCACCCAGGGCGTCTACGGCGACTACCTGTCCAACGCCCAGGGCGAGGACGTCGTCGCCGGCATCCGCAACACGCTGCAGCTGTCCGAGCTGGAGAAGCTCGACAAGAAGTCGTACGACGAGCTGATGGCGATCATGCAGACGCTCGAGAACCACTACCGCGACCTCTGCGACATCGAGTTCACCATCGAGCGCGGCAAGCTCTGGATGCTCCAGACCCGGGTCGGCAAGCGCACCGCCGCGGCCGCCTTCCGGATCGCCGTCCAGCTGGTCGACCAGGGCCTGATCGACCTGGACGAGGCCCTGATGCGGGTCACCGGCGGCCAGCTCTCGCAGCTGATGTTCCCGCGCTTCGCCCCCGACTCCGAGTCGAAGCAGATCGCCAGGGGCCTCGCCGCCTCGCCCGGCGCCGCGATCGGCAAGATCGTCTTCGACTCCTACACCGCGGTGAAGTGGTCGCGCTCCGGCGAGAAGGTCATCCTGGTCCGCCGCGAGACCAACCCGGACGACCTGGACGGCATGATCGCCGCCGAGGGCATCCTCACCTCGCGCGGCGGCAAGACCTCGCACGCCGCCGTCGTCGCCCGCGGCATGGGCAAGACCTGCGTCTGCGGCGCCGAGGAGCTGGAGGTCGACACCAAGCGCCGCCGGATGACCACCGCCGACGGCCTGGTGCTGGAGGAGGGCGACGTCGTCTCGATCGACGGCGCGACCGGCAAGGTCTACCTCGGCGAGGTACCCGTGCTCCCCTCCGCGGTGGTGGAGTACTTCGAGGGCACCCTGCACGCCGGCGCCGACGTCCAGGGCGGCCTCGTCCAGGCCGTGCACCGGCTGATGTCGCACGCCGACGGCCGCCGCCGCCTCGCGGTGCGCGCCAACGCCGACAACGCCGAGGACGGCGGGCGCGCCCGCCGCTACGGCGCCCAGGGCATCGGCCTGTGCCGCACCGAGCACATGTTCCTCGGCGAGGAGCGCCGCAAGGAGGTCGAGCACCTGATCCTGGCGGACAACGACAAGGACCGCGAGCTCGCCCTCTCCACCCTGCTGCCGCTGCAGAAGGGCGACTTCCTGGAGCTCTTCCAGGCGATGGACGGCCTGCCGGTCACCGTCCGGCTGCTCGACCCGCCGCTGCACGAGTTCCTGCCGGACATCACCGAGCTGTCGGTGCGCGTCGCCCTCGCCGAGGCCCGCAAGGACCCGAACGAGAACGACCTGCGCCTGCTCCAGGCGGTGCACAAGCTGCACGAGCAGAACCCGATGCTCGGCCTGCGCGGCGTCCGCCTCGGCCTGGTCATCCCCGGCCTGTTCGGCATGCAGGTCCGGGCCATCGCCGAGGCCGCCGCCGAGCGCCGGCTGGCCGGCGGGGACCCGCGCCCCGAGGTGATGATCCCGCTGGTCGGCACCGTCCAGGAGCTGGAGCTGGTCCGCGACGAGTGCGAGCGGGTGCTCGCCGAGGTCGCCCGGACCACCGGCGTCAAGCTGGACATCAAGCTCGGCACCATGATCGAGCTGCCGCGCGCCGCGGTGACCGCCGGGCAGATCGCCGAGGCCGCCGAGTTCTTCTCCTTCGGCACCAACGACCTGACCCAGACGGTCTGGGGCTTCTCCCGGGACGACGTGGAGGCCTCGTTCTTCACCGCCTACCTGGAGAAGGGCATCTTCGGGGTCTCCCCGTTCGAGACCATCGACCGCGACGGCGTCGGCTCGCTGGTCAAGCACGCCGTCGAGGCCGGCCGGGCCACCCGCCCCGACCTCAAGCTCGGCGTCTGCGGCGAGCATGGCGGCGACCCGGACTCGGTCCACTTCTTCCACGAGGTGGGGCTGGACTACGTCTCCTGCTCCCCCTTCCGGATCCCGGTGGCGCGCCTGGAGGCAGGCCGCGCCGCCATCGAGACGGCGGGCAGCGACTCGCGCTGAGGAGGGTAGGCATCCCCACCTCACGCGCGGGCACGACTGACCGCTTCCCCTCCCGTCGGGAGGGCGTACACCGGAGCTCGGCGCAGGAGAACCGGCGTACGTGACACGGCCGGGCGGGAACGGACAACGGCGTCCGTTCCCGCC
>NZ_JBHUAL010000043.1:0-48537 GCF_042789775.1 Kitasatospora sp. NPDC056800
CTCCCGGACGGCACCGGCCTCACGGTGCGAGAAGGGCTACCAACGGCGGCGCGGCGCCGGAGGGTTGAGCTTGGCGGCGAGCGCCGAGAGGAAGGTCGGGAGCTTGTCGACCATGGCCTTGGGGACCGGGGTGGTCTCGACGCTGCCGGTTCGCACGTCCTCGACGAGCAGCGTGTACGTGCCGTTCTCCTCGACGAGTTCGGCGGCGAAGAGCAGTGTCCTGGTGGAGGTTTCCATCGGGGTTCCTAGGCTTGGGTGTCGTTGAGCCAGGCGGTCCACGCCGCGGTGGCCCGCTGCTCGTCGGCGTCCTCGGCGAACAGGTGGTGGCCGAGCCAGATCGGCACGTTCCAGGTGCTGCCGTTGAAGAACCGGTAGAGCGCGTCCGGGCCGCGCAGGCCGACGAAGTCGGGGCTGAGCCAGTCCACGACCACCTCCTCCGGGCCGCCGTCCGCACCGGGGACGTCGAACCGCAGGCGGTCGCCGACGGCCGCGTCGGCGGCGAGGCCCAGGCGCAGCCGCAGGGCGGCGAAGTCGGCCGGGTCGGCGGTGGGTTCGGGCCGCGGGGCCCTGACGTAGACGGCGGGGCGGCCGGCGAAGTGCCGCAGGTACTCGGCGAGGCCGTGCTGGTAGAAGTCGACGTGCTTCTCGGCCGCGTCCGACTTGGCGTCCCACATCCAGGCCTCGTCGACGACGCCCGTGTGCACCCAGTGGATGCCCATCCGCAGGTGGCTCGTTCCGCCGTCGGCGGGCTCGATGTGGTAGCTGAGCGTGTTGGAGAACCCGCCGTCCTGGGTCGCCCGGACGGCGAACCGCCGCGGCGGCTCCCACGCCACGACGGTGGAGTCGCCCCGGCTGGCCTTCCCGCCGACGCGCGGCTCGACCTCCATCGGATACAGCCAGCCGAGGTTGCCGGCGCCGGTGGCGACCGCGTCCCAGACCTGTTCGGGCGTGGCGGGCAGGTCCTGTTCCCGGCGGACCTCGAACTCTCGGGCCATGGTCGGTACTCCTTCGTCGTCGTTCATGGTCAGTGGTCGTCGTTCATGGTCAGTAGGTGACCGGGAGGGCGCTCAGCCGCCGTTGCAGCGGGTTGGGCCGCCAGTCCAGCGCCGCCTCGTCGGCCAGCCGAAGCCCGGGCAGCCGGCGCACCAGCGTGCCGATCGCCACCTCGGCCTGGAGCTTGGCCAGCGGGCCGCCGAGGCAGAAGTGCGGGCCGTGGCCGAAGGTCAGGTGCCGGTTGCCGGGGCGGGTGAGGTCGAGCCGGTCGGGGTCCTCGAAGCGGTCCGGGTCGCGGTTGGCCGCGGCGAGGAACAGGTACGCCAGTTCGCCCTCGCGCAGCGTCCGTCCGCCGATCTCCAGGTCCTCCGCGACGACCCGGACGATCGCCTGGGTCACCGTGTCGTAGCGAGCGAGCTCCTCGACGGCGCCGCGGATCAGACCCGGATCCGCGCGCAGCCGGGCCAGTTGGTCCGGGTGGCGCAGCAGGGCCAGCACGCCGTTGTTGATCAGGTTGGCGGTGGTCTCGTCGCCGGCGGTGATCAGGACGAAGCAGGTGGACAGCAGTTCGGAGTCGGTGAGCCGCTCGTCCTGCGCCTGGGTGGCGACCAGGGCGCTGATCAGGTCGTCGCCCGGCTCGCGCCGGCGCTCCCGGATGAGCCCGGACAGGTACTCCTCGTACTGGTCGATCGCCGCCTCGGACTTGTCGATGTCCTCGGTGAGCCGGCCGAATCGGCGGAACCAGCCCTTGACCCGCGGCCGGTCCTCCTCCGGGATGCCGAAGAGCTCGCAGACGACGGACATCGGCAGCGGGGCGGCGACGGCCTCGATCAGGTCCATGCTCCGCCCGACCGCGACCGCCTCGTCGACGAGGCGGTCGACGATGCCCTGGACGCCGTCGCGCAGCGCTTCGACCCGGCGGGCGGTGAAGGCCCGGTTGGCCAGCTTGCGCAGCCGGCTGTGGTCCGGCGGATCGGTGTTGGTCATCACCCGGCCGAGCCGGTCGGTGAGCCGGCTCAGGGCCTTCAGGTCGCCGCCGAGCGCGCTGTAGGCCCGGGTCATCCGGTCGCGGTCGTTGGACAGCCGCAGGTCGCCCAGGGCCGCCTCGATGTCGGCGTACCGGGTGAGGTACCAGATGCCCTGGTCGCTGCGGTGGACGGGGCTCTCGCGCCGCATGCGGGCGTAGAGGGGGTACGGGTCCCGCCGGGCCTCGGGGGTGAGCAGGTCCGCGGCGAAGTCGTGGGACGGGACGGGGTCGTGGGCCGGGGCGAGGCCCGCCGCGGGGCGGGCCTCGTCCGTGGTGTCGGTCGGGTTCACTACGGGCCGCGCTACTTCCGGGTGTCCATGGCGTCGGCGAGGCTCCTGGGCCGCATGTCGGTCCAGGACTTCTCGACGTACTCCAGGCAGGCGGCGTTGGTGTCGGGGCCGTGGACGACGGTCCAGCCGTCGGGGACGTCGGCGAACTGGGGCCAGAGCGAGTGCTGGTTCTCCTCGTTGACGAGCACGAGGAAGGTGCCGTCCTGGTCGTCGAAGGGGTTGGTCATGGGTCAGTCCTCCTGGTGGGAAAGGGTGGTGGTGCCGTCGGTGTCGCCGACGGCCTCGGTGATCCTGGCGGCCAGGACCGGTCCGATCTGGGCCAGCGAGCCGGCCTGGGTCATCCGGTCGTGCCGGGTGGTGATCTCGTGGGACTCGATCCGGCCGGTGACGTAGGGGCGCCAGGTCTCGGGCCCGGCGTTGTCCTCGGCGCGGTCGATCGTGGAGTTGAACAGCAGCAGGTCCCCGTCGAAGCCGCCGGGGACGAAGTCGACCGCCAGCTTCGAGTTGTTGATCATGATCTCGACGATCACCTCGACCTGCCGCTCGGTCAGGCCGGCCAGCGCGCTGCCCCGCCGGTTCAGCACCTCGGCGACCTCGGCGTAGGTGATCTCCCGGTCGCCCAGCTCGTCCGGGTCGACGTCGAGCACGCCGACGAGCACGTCCCGCACGGTGGGCACCGGAGCCACCTCGAACCGCACCTCCTTCACCGGGTAGGCGTCGAGGATCGCCAGCAGTGCGGTCCGTTCGCCGCGCGACTGCAGCTCGCAGGCGAGCGCGTGGGCGATCAGCCCGCCGGCGGACCAGCCGAGCAGCAGGTACGGGCCCTCCGGCTGGATCTTCTGGATCTGGTCGGCGTAGTCCGCCGCCATCTCCTCGTAGGACGTCGGCAGGGGTTCGGGCCGGCCGAGGCCGCGCGCCTGGATGGCGTAGACCGGGTGCTGCGGGCCGAGGTGGTTCAGCAGTCCGCTGTACGACCAGCTGATGCCGCCGCCGGGGTGGACGCAGAACAGCGGCGTCCCGGTCCCGGTCGAGCGCAGCGGCAGCACCACGTCCAACGCGTCCTCGGGATTGTCCATGACCAGCCGCTCGGTGAGACCGGCCACGGTCGGCGCCTCGAACAGCATCCGCAGGCCCAGCTCCAGGCCGAGGGTCTCGCGGACCCGGGAGGCCAGCCGGGCGGCCAGCAGCGAGTGCCCGCCCAGGTCGAAGAAGTTGTCGTCGATGCCCACCTGCTCCCGGCCGAGGACCTCGGCGACGAGGCCGCACAGCAACTGCTCCTGCGGCGTCCGGGGGCCGCGCCCGGCGGTCGAGGACCCGTACTCGGGGGCCGGCAGGGCGGCCCGGTCGAGCTTGCCGTTGGCGGTCAGCGGCAGCGCGTCCACGGTGACGAACGCCGCCGGCACCATGTAGTCGGGCAGGTCGCGGCGCAGCCGGCCGGACAGCTCGCCCGTCTCGGGCGCCCCCTCCGGGGCGGGCACCAGGTAGGCGACCAGCCGCTTGTCCCCCGGCCGGTCCTCGCGGGCGACGACGGCCGCCTGGGCGACGCCCGGGCAGCCCGCCAGGACGGCCTCGATCTCGCCGGGCTCGATCCGCAGGCCGCGCAGCTTGACCTGGTGGTCGGCGCGGCCGGCGAAGTCCAGCGTGCCGTCGGTCCGCCAGGAGGCGAGGTCGCCGGTGCGGTACATCCGGCTGCCGGACGGCCCGTACGGATCGGCGGTGAAGCGCTCCGCCGTCAGGCCGGCCCGTCCGAGGTAGCCCCGGGCCACGCCCGTCCCCGCGAGGTACAGCTCGCCGACCATGCCGGTCGGCGCCGGGCGCAGCCGCTCGTCGAGCACGTAGGCGCGCATGTTCGCCATCGGCCGGCCGATCGGCACGGTCGCGGCGTGTTCGGGGAGGTCGTCCACCGGGTGCCGGGTGGCCAGGGTGGTGGCCTCGGTGGGCCCGTAGCCGTTGACCACCTCGATGCCGGGGCAGGCCTCCCGCACCCGGGCGACGGCGGCCGGGGAGACCACGTCGCCGCCAGTCCACACCTCGCGCACCCCGGCGAGCAGGCCCGGGCGCTCCTCGGCGACCAGGCGGAACAGTCCGGCCGTGAGCCACAGTCCGGTCACCCCGTGCGCGGTGATGGTGTGCTGGAGCAGGTCGAGGTCGAGCTGCTCCGGCGGCGCCACCACGACCCGGCCGCCGTTGAGCAGCGGCACCCACAGCTCGTAGGTGGAGAGGTCGAAGGCCGTCGGGGAGTGCATCAGCACCCGCGCGTGTCCGCCGCCCCGCCACTCGGGGGTGAGCGCGAGGCCCACCACGTCGCGGTGGGTGACGGCCACCCCCTTCGGCCGGCCGGTCGAGCCGGAGGTGTACATGATGTACGCCAACTGCTCCGGCGCACAGGGGACCTCGACGTCGGACGGATCGGCGTCCGCGGACCGCTCCAGTGCGGTGAGCACCTCCCGGGTGAGCACCAGGGCGGCCCCGCTCTCCCGCAGGATCAGGTCGACCCGGGAGGAGGGGAAGCGCGGGTCGAGCGGCACGTAGGCGCCGCCGGCCTTGATGATCGCCAGGATCGCCACGACCAGCTCCGCCGAGCGGTCCAGCATGACCGCGACCGGCGTCTCCGGCCGTACGCCCTGGCGGATCAGCGCCCGCGCCAGGCGGGCGGCCCGCTGGTCGAGCTGCGCGTAGGTCAGCTCGGTGCCGCCCGCGACGACCGCGACCGCCTCCGGGGTGGCCCGCACCTGGCGGGCGAACAGCTCCGGCACCGCGGCCTCCGGCAGCTCGGCCGCGACGCCGGTGGACCCGGCGAGCAGTCGGCGGCGTTCCTCGGCGGGCATGATGTCGATCCGGCTGATCGGCCGGTCCGGGTCGGCGACCGCCGCGCGCAGCAGCCGGGCCAGGCGCTCGAACAGCAGCTCCACGGTGGGCGCGTCGAACAGGTCGGTGGCGTACTCCACCGCGCCGACCAGGCCGTCGGGGGCGCCGTCCGGGCCGAACCGCTCGGCCAGGCTGAAGGTCAGGTCGACCCGGGAGGTGCCGGTCGGCGCCGCCAGGTGGCCGGTCTCCAGCCCCGGCAGCGCGAACTCGCCGACCGGCGCGTTCTGCAGGGCCAGCATGATCTGGAACAGCGGGTGGTGGGCCAGCGACCGCGCCGGGTTGACCACCTCGACCAGGTACTCGAACGGCACGTCCTGGTGGTCGTACGCGCCGAGCGCCTTCTGCCGGACCCGGCCGAGCAGTTCGGCGAAGGACGGGTCGCCGCCGGTGTCGGTGCGCAGCACCAGGGTGTTGACGAAGAACCCGACCAGCTCGTCCAGCGCCTGGTCGGTCCGGCCTGCGATCGGGCTGCCGACCGGGATGTCGGTGCCGGCGCCGAGCCGGGTGAGCAGGGCCGCGAGTCCGGCCTGGAGCACCATGAACATGCTGGCGCCGCGCGCGGCGGCCAGGTCCCGCAGGGCCTGGTGCAGTTCGGCGTCGAGCCGGACCGCGACCCCGTCGCCGCGCTGGGAGGCCACCGGCGGCCGCGGCCGGTCGGCGGGCAGCTGAAGTTGCTGCGGGACGCCGGCCAGCTCCTCCTTCCAGTAGGCCAGTTGCCGGGCGAACAGGCTGTCCGGGTCGGCGGCGTCGCCGAGCAGGTCGCGCTGCCAGGCGCTGTAGTCGGCGTACTGCACCGGCAGCGGGGACCACTGCGGGGCCTCGCCGCGGCAGCGGGCCGCGTAGGCCGCGGCGAGGTCACCGGAGAGCGGGCCCATCGACCAGCCGTCGGCGGCGATGTGGTGCACCACGACCAGCAGGGCGTGCCGGTCGGGGGCGAGGGCGTACAGCTCCGCCCGGACCGGCGGCTCCGCGGCCAGGTCGAAGCCGCACCCGGCCGTCTCCGCCAGGCGCCCGGCCAGGGCGCTCTCGTCGATCTCCACCACCGGCAGTGCGGGGCGCGCCTGCTCGGCGCTCAGCACGACCTGGTACGGCACGCCGTCCGTCTCACGGAACACCGTCCGCAGGCTCTCGTGCCGGGCCACCACGTCCGCGAGCGCGGCGTGCAGGGCCGGGCGGTCCAGCTCGCCGGTCAGGCTGAGCGCGAGCGGCATGTTGTAGGTGGCGCTCGGCCCGTCCATCCGGTGCAGGAACCAGAGACGGCGCTGGGCGAAGGAGAGCGGCACCCGGTCGGGGCGGGCCTGGGCGGTCAGCGCGGGCCGCGCCGCTCCGGAGCCGTCCAGGCGGGCGGCCAGCCCGGCCACGGTGGGGGTCTCGAACAGCGTCCGGACCTCCAGCTCCGCGCCGAGGGTCGCCCGGACCCGGGAGGCCAGGCGGGTCGCCAGCAGGGAGTGCCCGCCCAGGTCGAAGAAGCCGTCGTCGACGCCGACCTGTGCCAGGCCGAGCACCTCGGCGAACAGCTCGGCGAGGAGCTGCTCCTGCGGGGTGCGCGGCGCCCGTCCGACCGCGACCGGGCCGAGGTCGGGGGCGGGCAGAGCACGGCGGTCGAGCTTGCCGTTGGCCGTCAGGGGCAGCGCCTCCAGCGCCACGAACGCCGAGGGGACCAGGTAGTCGGGCAGCCGGTCCCGCAGCCAGTCGCGGAGTTCACCCAGGAGGGCGCTGGTGCCCCGGTTGCCGGTCGGGCGGTTGGTCAGCGAGGACAGCTGCGCACCCGTGGCCCGGGCCGGCCGGTACGCCTCGACCGGGGAGCCGTGGAGCGCGCGGGGGTCGGTGAAGACGACGTCCACGGCGTCCGCCGCGGTGGCCGACCAGGTGACGGCCGTCGAGCGGCCGAACTCCGAGCCGAGGGCGTGGAAGTCCTCCGGGTCGGGCAGATCGGCGTCCTCCGGGGCGTGCAGCCGGTGCAGCAGCTCGGCGAGCGAGCCGTCCCCGTTCTGCACCGCCCGGGCCAGTGCGGCCTCCCGCATCACCCGGCGGTTCGGCACCCCGGTGATCCGCAGCGCTCCGAGGGGCGACTGGGCGAGCAGCTCGCGTAGTTCGGCCGGTCCGGCGACCTGCCGGCCCCAGGCCAGTTCGACGGACCGCTCCGGGGCCGCCGGGGTGACCGGCGACTTGTGCAGCGTCACGTCGTAGCGGTAGCGGGTCAGCTCGTTGTGGTGGCGGCCGCGCTTGACCTCGACGACCGCCGTGCCGATGTCGGTGCCGTGCTCCCGCAGGGCGGTGAAGAAGTCCGGGTCGACCAGCAGCTCCTTCTCCACCCGCAGGGCCTGCTCCACCGTGCGACGCACCGACGTGAGGTCCGCACCTTCGCCGACCCGGTGGAGCTGGACGGCGGTGGCCAGCGGACGGAGCAGCCGCAGATTGCGGACGTCGCCGACGAAGAGCGCGCCGCCGGGGGCGAGCAGCCCCATCAGCTTCGCGATCACGTCGGCGAGGTAGTCGGCGGACGGGAAGTACTGCACCACCGAGTTGATCACGATGGTGTCGAACTCCCCGACGGGCAGGCCCTCGGTGTCGTGCGCCGGGCGGGTGTGCAGGACGACCCGGCCGGCCAGCTCCTCCTGGCCGGCCACCTGGGCGGCCAGCGCGTCGATCGCGGTGGCGGAGAAGTCGGTCGCGAAGTACGTCTCGCAGTGCGGTGCGACCTGCGAGAGCAGCAGACCGGTTCCGACGCCGACCTCCAGCACCCGGCGGGGGCGCAGGGCCAGGATCCGCGAGACGGTCGCGTCCCGCCATTCCCGCATCTGCTCGACCGGGATCGGGCTGGCGTCGTAACTGCTGTTCCAGCCCACGAAGTTCTGGCCGAAGCCGGCCTCCTCGGGAACGATCGGCAGGGCGTCGTAGATGTCCTGCCACTCGCCCACGTGGTCCGCTTCCAGGGCGCTGTCGCGGGCCTCCTCCTGGCGGGTAACGACGTAGCCGATGAGCCGGTCGTCCTGGGCGAGGACGGCGGCCCGGGCGACGGCGGGGTGCTCGGCCAGCACCGCCTCGACCTCGCCGGGCTCGACCCGGAAGCCGCGCACCTTCACCTGCTCGTCGGCCCGGCCGACGTACTCCAACTGCCCGTCACCGAGCCAGCGGACCAGGTCGCCGGTGCGGTACATCCGCTCCCCCGGCTCGAACGGGCAGGCCACGAACCGGCCCGCCGTCATCCCCGGGCGGTCCAGGTACCCGCGCGCCAGGCCCGCGCCCGCGACGTACAGCTCGCCGGGCACGCCGGGCGGCACCGGCCGCAGCCGGTCGTCCAGCACGTACACCCGGGCGTTGGCGATCGGCCGGCCGATCGGCGGCACGCCCGACCCCGGGGACAGCGGGTCGCTCATGGTCGCGCAGACCGTCGTCTCCGTCGGACCGTACGCGTTGATCATTCGCCGGCCCGGCGCCCAGCGCGCCACCAGCTCCGGCGGGCACGCCTCCCCCGCCACCACCAGCGTCGACACCGCCACCGAACCCTCCGGCACGGCCGCCAGGACGGACGGGGGCACGGTCACATGGGTGACCGCGAGGCCCGGGTCGGCCAGCGCCACGACCGGGTCCGCCGCCGGGGGCAGCACCAGGGCCGCACCGCACAACAGCGCGGTGTAGATCTCCGACACCGAGGCGTCGAAGCTCGGCGAGGCGAACTGGAGCACCCGGCTATCGGGGTCGATCGCGAACCGCTCGATCTGGGCCGCGACCAGGCTCGCCACACCGCCGTGGGGGACCACGACGCCCTTGGGGCGGCCGGTCGAACCCGAGGTGTAGATCACGTACGCCGGGTGCCGGACGTCGAGGGCGACCTCCGGGTCGGTCTCCGGCCCGTCGCCCCCGGCCACCATGGCGGGGTCGTCGACCAGCAGCGCCGGGCGGGCGTCCGCCAGCATGAAGTCGATCCGCGCCCGCGGGTACGCCGGATCCACCGGCAGGTACGCCGCCCCGGCCTTCAGGACGCCCAGGACGGCGACCACGGCTTCCACCGAGCGCGGCAGGGCCACCGCCACCAGCTGCTCAGGCCCCACCCCCTGGGCGATCAGCGCGTGAGCGAACCTGTTGGCCCGGGCGTTCAATTGACGGTACGTCAGCTCGATGTCGCCCCGGACGAGGGCGACCGCGTCCGGCGTCGCCGACACCTGCGCCGCGAACGCCTCCGGCACCGGTACGGCGGCCACCTCACGGGCGGTCGCGTTGCCCCGCTCCAGCAGCCGGTGCCGCTCCTCGCCGTCGAGGAGGTCGACCGCGCCGATCGACCGGTCCGGGTCGGCGGTGACGGCCTCCAGCAGGAGCGTCCAGCGCCGTACCAGGGCCTCGACCGTCGAGCGGTCGAACAGGTCGGTGGCGTACTCCGCCGCGCCGACGATCCCGGCCGGGCTCCCGTCCGGACCGAACTGCTCGACGAGGCTCACCCCGAGGTCGAACTTGGCCGTTCCGGTGGCCACCGCGTAGGTGGCCACCTCCAGGCCCGGCAGCGAGAACCGGCCCATCGGGGCGTTCTGCACGGCCAGGATGGTCTGGAACAGCGGGTGGTGCGACAGCGACCGGGACGGGTTCAGCACCTCCACCAGGTGCTCGAACGGCACGTCCTGGTGGGCGTACGCCGACAGCGCCGCCTCCCGCACCCGCCCGAGCAGTTCGGTGAAGCTCGGATCACCACTGGTGTCCGTCCGCAGCACCAGCGTGTTCACGAAGAACCCGACCAGCTCGTCCAGCGCCTCGTCGGTACGACCCGCGATCGGCGAACCGATCGGGATGTCCGTACCCGCGCCGAGCCGCGTGTACAGCGCCGCCAGCGCCGCCTGCAGCACCATGAACAGGCTGGTGCCGGTGGTCCGCGCCAACTCGGTCAGCGCGGCGTGCAGTTCGGGGCTCAGCTCCAGGCCGACGTGGTCCCCGTGCCAGCCGGCGACGGCCGGCCGCGGCCGGTCGGCGGGCAGCTGGAGCAGCTCCGGCAGGTCGGACAGCTGGCGCTTCCAGTAGTCGAGCTGCTCGGCGAACCGGCTCTGCGGGTCGGCGGCGTCGCCGAGCAGGTCGCGCTGCCAGAGCGTGTAGTCGGCGTACTGCACCGGCAGCTCCGACCAGCCCGGCGCGCGGCCCGCGCTCCGGGCGGCGTACGCCTCGGCGAGGTCGCGGGCCAGCGGGCCGGTGGACCAGCCGTCACCGGCGATGTGGTGCATCACCAGCAACAGCACGTGCTCGTCCGGCGCGACCGCGAACAGCTCCGCCCGCAGCGGCGGCTCCGCCGCCAGGTCGAAGGGCCGCCGGGCGAACTCGGCGAGCCGGCCGTGCAGTTCGTCCTGCGGGACCTCGGTCAGCCCGGCCCGGGGCCGGGCCTCGGCCGGGTCCAGGACCCGCTGGCACGGGACGCCGTCCACCTCCGGGAACACCGTCCGCAGGCTCTCGTGCCGGGCCGCCACGTCGGCCAGCGCCTCGTCCAGCGCCGCCCGGTCGAGCGTCCCGGTCAGCTGGAGGGCCAGCGGGATGTGGTACGTCGCGGCCGCGCCGTCCATGCGGTGCAGGAACCAGAGCCGGCGCTGGGCGAAGGACAGCGGTACGGCCTCCGGCCGCTCCCGTACGGCCAGCGTCGGGCGTGCACTGCCTGCCTCGGCCAGCGCCCCGGCCAGGCCCGCCACCGTGGACGTCTGGAACAGCGTGCGCAGCCCCAGCTCCACGCCGAGCACCGAGCGCACCCTGGCGGCCAGCCGGGTGGCGAGCAGGGAGTGCCCGCCGAGGTCGAAGAAGTCCTCGTCGACCCCGACCTGGGGCCGGCCCAGCACCTCGGCGAACAGCTCGCAGAGGATCTGCTCCTGCGGGGTGCGCGGCGCCCGGCCCGCCGCCGTGGGCACGGACTCGGGCGCGGGCAGCGCCGCCCGGTCCAGCTTCCCGTTCGGCGTCAGCGGCAGCGCCTCCAGCAGCACGAACGCGGACGGGACCAGGTAGTCCGGCAGGCGCTCGCGCAGGTGCGCCGCCAGCTCCGCCGGACGGGCGGAAACGCCGGGCCTCGGAACCACGTAGCCGACGAGGCGCTCCTCCCGGGCCAGGACCGCCGACTGCGCGACGGCGGGGTGCCCGGCCAGGGCCGCCTCGATCTCGCCGAGTTCGATCCGGAAGCCGCGCACCTTCACCTGGTCGTCGGCGCGGCCGACGTACTCCAACTCCCCGTCGGCGCGCCGAAGCACCAGGTCTCCGGTGCGGTACATCCGCTCCCCCGGCTCGAACGGGCAGGCCACGAACCGCCCGGCCGTCAGGCCCGACCGGTCCAGGTAGCCCCGGGCCAGACCCGCACCGGCGACGTACAACTCCCCCTGCACACCCGGCGGCACCAGGCGCAGCCGGGAGTCCAGCACGTAGACCCGGAAGCCCGCGACCGCACGGCCGATCGGCGGCGCACCCGCTCCCGGCACCAGCGGGTCGCTCATCGTCGCGCAGACCGTGGTCTCCGTCGGGCCGTACGCGTTGATCATCCGACGGCCAGGCGCCCAGCGCGCCACCAGCTCCGGCGGGCACGCCTCCCCCGCCACCACCAGGGTGCCGGCCGTGACCTCGGCGCCGTCCACGGCCGCCAGGGCCGAGGGCGGCAGGGTCACATGGGTGACGCCGAGCCGGCGGTCCGTCAGCGACTCCAGCGGCGCGTCAGCCGAGGCCAGGACGAGGGCGGCGCCGCTGAGCAGGGCGCTGCAGACGTCCCAGAACGACGCGTCGAAGCTGGGCGAGGCGAACTGCAGCACCCGGCTGCCCGGCCCGACGCCGAGGCGCTCGACCTGCGCCGCCGCCAGGCCCGCCACACCGCCGTGGCTGACCACGACGCCCTTGGGGCGGCCGGTCGAGCCCGAGGTGTAGATCACGTAGGCCGGGTGCCGGACGTCGAGAACGACCTCCGGGTCGGTCTCCGGCCCGTCGCCCTCGGCCACCATCGCGGGGTCGTCGACCACCAGCACCGGACGGGCGTCCGCCAGCATGAAGTCGATCCGCGCCCGCGGGTACGCCGGGTCCACCGGCAGGTACGCCGCTCCGGCCTTCAGCACGCCGAGGACCGCCACCACCGACTCCACCGAGCGCGGCAGCGCCACCGCCACCAGCTGCTCCGGGCCCACCCCCCGCGCGATCAGCGCGTGAGCGAACCGGTTCGCCCGGGCGTCCAGCTCCCGGTACGTCAGCTCGGCCTCGCCGCAGACCAGCGCGACCGCGTCCGGCGCCGCCGCCACCCGCGCCGCGAACAGCTCCGGCAGGCTCGCCCCGGCCGCCCCGCCGTCGACAGCGGGCAGCAGCTCGTGCCGCTCCTCGGCCGACAGCAGGTCGATCCCGCCGATCGGCTGCTCGGGTGCGGCGGCCACCGCGGTCAGCAGCCTGGTCCAGCGGGCGACCAGGGCCTCGACCGTTGAGCGGTCGAACAGGTCGGTGCTGTACTCGACCGCACCGCTGAGCCCGGCCGGCGCGCCGTCGGGCCCGTGCTCCTCCGCGAACCCGAAGGTCAGGTCGAGCCGCGCTGTCCCGGTGAGGACGTTCACCCCGGAGACCCGGACGCCCGGCAGCTCGAAGTCGCCGCCCGGCGCGTTCTGCACGACCAGCCCGGTCTGGTACAGCGGGTGGTGGGAGAGCGAGCGGGACGGGTTCAGCGCCTCCACCAGGTGCTCGAACGGCACGTCCTGGTGCGCGTACGCCGACAGCGCCGTCTCCCGGACCCGGCCGAGCAGTTCGGTGAAGCTCGGATCGCCGCTGGTGTCCGTCCGCAGCACCAGGGTGTTGATGAAGAACCCGACCAGCTCGTCGAGCGCCTCGTCGGTCCGGCCCGCGATCGGCGAGCCGATCGGGATGTCCGTGCCCGCGCCCAGCCGCGTGTACAGCGCCGCCAGCGCGGCCTGCAGCACCATGAACAGGGTCGCGCCCGAGCGTCGCGCCAACTCCACGAGTGCCGCGTGCAGTTCGGCGTCGAGCCGGACCTCCAGCAGGTCGCCGCCGTACGACATGGCGGCCGGGCGCGGCCGGTCCGCGGGCAGCGGGAGCTGCTCGGGCAGCCCGGCCAGCGCCTCCTTCCAGTAGGCGACCTGGCGGGCGAACAGGCTGTCGGCGTCGTGCTCGTCGCCGAGGATCTCGTGCTGCCACAGGGTGTAGTCGCCGTACGTGACCGGCAGCGGCGGCCAGTCCGGCGCCCCGCCGCCCTGGCGGGTGGTGTAGGCGGTGGCCAGGTCACGGGCCAGCGGGCCCATGGACCAGCCGTCCCCGACGATGTGGTGCATCACCAGCAGCAGCACGTGCTCGTCCGGCGCGACCGCGAACAGCTCGGCCCGCAGCGGCACTTCCGAGGTCAGGTCGAAGCCGCGCACCGCGGCCTCGCGCAGCAGCGCGGGCACCTCCGCCTCGCCGGCCGCTCGGACGGTCAGCGGGACGGCGGCCTCGGTGCTGTCCAGCACCCGCTGGAACGGGATTCCGGCGGTCTGCGGGAACACCGTGCGCAGGGTCTCGTGCCGGGCCACCACGTCGGCGAGCGCGGCGCTCAGCGCGGCCCGGTCGAGGCGTCCGGACAGCCGCAGGGCCAGCGGCATGTGGTACGTGGCGCTGGGCGCCCCGAACTGCTGGAGGAACCAGAGCCGGCGCTGGGCGAAGGACAGCGGCAGCGGTTCCTCCCGGCGCGGCCGGGGCACCAGGGCCTGCCGCGCGGTGCCGGCGTCGTGCAGCCCGGCGGCCAGCCCGGCGGGTGTCGGGGTCCGGAACAGGCTGCGCAGCTCCAGCTCGACCCCGAGGGTCGCCCGGACCCGGGATACCAGCCGGGTGGCGAGCAGCGAGTGCCCGCCCAGCGCGAAGAAGTCCTCGTCGACCCCGACCCGGGCGAGGCCCAGCACCTCGGCGAACAGCTCGCACAGGATCTGCTCCTGCGGCGTGCGCGGCGCCCGGCCCGTCTCCCTGGCCGTGGCCTCGGGCGCGGGCAGCGCCGCCCGGTCCAGCTTTCCGTTCGGCGTCAGCGGCAGCGCGTCGAGCAGCATGAACGCGGACGGCACCAGGTAGTCCGGCACCCGGCCGCGCAGGTACGCCGTCAGCGCCGCCGCGGTCGCCCCGCTCCCGGCCGCCGGGACGACGTACGCGACGATCCGGTCCTCCCGGGCGAGCACCGCGACCTGGGCGACGCCCGGGTGGGCGGTCAGCTCGGCCTCGATCTCGCCGGGTTCGACCCGGAAGCCGCGGACCTTCACCTGGTGGTCGACCCGGCCGGCGAACTCGAGCTCCCCGTCGGCCCGCCAGCGGACCAGGTCGCCGGTGCGGTACATCCGGCTGCCCGCCGGACCGTACGGGTCGGCGACGAAGCGTCCGGCGGTGAGCCCGGGCCGGTTCAGATAGCCCCGGGCCAGGCCCGCCCCGGCCAGGTACAGCTCGCCCAGCACCCCGGGGGCGACCGGACGCAGGGCCGAATCCAGCACGTAGACGCGGCAGTTGGCGATCGGACGGCCGATCGGCACCGGCAGCGGGCAGTCCGCCGGGTCGGCCGGCAGCGGGTAGGCGGTGATCACATGGGTCTCGGCGGGGCCGTAGTGGTTGTGCAGCACCCGGCCGGGCCGACGGCCCTGGAAGCGGCGCACCGCACCGCTCAGGCGCATCGCCTCACCGGCCTGGGCGACCAGCCGCAGGTGCGGCAGCTCCAGCCCGGCCTCCTCGGCGGCCTCGGCGAGCGCCTCGACCACCAGGTTGGGCGCGAACAGCTCCTCGACCTCGTGCCGGTCCAGCCAGTGGGCGAACAGCTCGGCGCTGCGGCGCTGCTCCTCCGTCGGCACCACCAGGGTCTTGCCGTACAGCAGGGCGGAGAGCACCTCCTGCACCGAGACGTCGAAGCTGATCGCGGTGAACTGCGCGGTGCGCGTGCCGGGTTCGCCACCGACGGCCTCGTGGTGCCACTCCAGCAGGTTCAGCAGCCCGGCGGCGGGCATCACCACGGCCTTGGGCCGGCCGGTGGAGCCCGAGGTGTAGATGACGTAGGCCGGGTGCCGTGCGTCCACGGTGACGACGGGGTCGGTCTCCGGGTGGTCCCCGTCCGGTGTGACGGCCGCGAGGTCGTCGAGCACGACGGCCGGCCGGGTGTCCTCCAGCATGTACGCGATGCGGGCGGCCGGGTAGTCCGGGTCGACCGGCAGGTACGCCGCGCCCGTCTTGAGCACGGCGAGGACGGCGACCACCAGCTCGGCCGAGCGCGGCAGCCGCAGGGCGACGGTCCGCTCCGGCCCGACGCCCCGCGCGATCAGCGCGTGGGCCAGCCGGTTGGCCCGGGCGTTCAGCTCGCCGTAGGTCAGCACGGTGGACTCGAACACCACGGCCGGGGCCTCCGGGGTCGCCCGGACCCGCGCCTCGAACAGCGCGGGCAGGCTCTCGACGGGCACCGGGCGGGCGGTGTCGTTGCGGGCGACCAGCAGCTCGTGCCGCTCCTCGGCGGTGATGACGTCGATCCGGCTCAGCGGCCGGTCCGGCTCGGCGACCACCGCCGCCAGCAGCCGCAGCCACCGGGCGAGCAGCGTCTCCACCGTGGCGTGGTCGAACAGGTCGGTGCTGTACTCGACCCGCCCGGCGATGCCCTCGGCCGGCCCGCCGGTGCCACCGTGCTCCAGCAGGTGGAAGCCGAGGTCGAACATCGCGGTAGGCGTGCGCACCAGGAGGATCTCGGAGTCCAGACCGTCCAGCGCGAACTCGGTGCGGGGCACGTTCTGCAGCGCGAGCAGCACCTGGAACAGCGGCTGCCGGGCGAGCGACCGGGCCGGGTTGAGGGCCTCGACGACGTGCTCGAACGGCAGGTCCTGGTGGGCGTACGCGCCGAGCGCGCCCTCCCGGACCCGGCCGAGCAGCTCGGCGAAGGTCGGGTCACCGCTGGTGTCGGTGCGCAGCACCAGGGTGTTGACGAAGAAGCCGACGAGGTCGTCCAGCGCCTGGTCGGTCCGGCCGGCGATCAGGCTGCCGACCGGGATGTCGTCGCCCGCGCCGAGCTTGTCCAGCAGCGAGGCCAGGGCGGCCTGCAGCACCATGTAGACGCTGGCGCCGTGCTCCCGGCCCAGCCGGACCAGTCCGGCGTGCAGTTCGGCGTCCAGTTCGACGTCGAGGTGTCCGCCGGCGTACGAGGGGGTCGCGGGGCGGTGGCGGTCGGCGGGGAGCCGGAGCTGCTCCGGCAGGCCGGCCAGTGTCCGCGTCCAGTGGTCCGCCTGGCGGGCGAACAGGCTGTCCGGGTCCGCCGCGTCGCCGAGCAGGTCGCGCTGCCAGAGCGTGTAGTCGGCGTACTGCACGGGCAGCGGCGCCCACCGCGGCTCCTCGCCCCGGCGGCGGGCGGCGTACGCGGTGGCCAGGTCGGCCGCCAGCGGGCCCAGCGACCAGCCGTCACCGGCGATGTGGTGCATCACCAGGAGCAGCACGTGCTCCTCCGCCGAGAGCTCGAACACCTCGGCGCGCAGCGGCGGTTCGGCCGCGAGGTCGAATCCGCGCGCCGCTGCCGCCGCCAGCCGTTCCGGCAGGGCCGGTTCGTCGACCGGGGTGACCGACAGCGTCGGGCGTGCCGCTCCGGCGGGCAGCACCTGCTGGTGCGGAACCCCGTCCACGGCCGGGAAGACGGTGCGCAGGGTCTCGTGCCGGGCACTGACGTCGCCCAGCGCCGCCTCCAGGGCCGCCAGGTCCAGCGGTCCCGAGAGCCGCCACGCGAGCGGCATGTTGTAGACGGAGTCGGCGCCCTCCAGCTGGCGCAGGAACCACAGCCTCCGCTGGGCGGACGACAGCGGCACCAGCGCGGGCCGCTCCGCCCGTTCCAGGGCGAGCCGGGCCCGGCCGGCCCCGCCGAGCCCGGCGGCCAGCCCGGCCACCGTCGGCGTCTCGAAGAGGGCACGCAGCTCCAGTTCCACCCCGAGGGCGGCCCGCGCCCGGGCGACCAGCCGGGTGGCGAGCAGGGAGTGCCCGCCGAGGTCGAAGAAGTCGTCGTCGGCCCCGACCTCGGCCACGCCCAGCATCTCGGCGAACAGCTCCGCGAGGACCTGCTCCTGCGGGGTGCGCGGGGCCCTTCCGGTCCCCGACGCGGTGTGGACGGGTGCGGGCAGCGCGCGCCGGTCCAGCTTGCCGGTGGCGGTCAGCGGCAGGCTCCCCAGGGGCACGAAGGCGGTCGGGACCATGTACTCCGGCAGTCGCTCGCGCAGGTGCGCCCGCAGCTCCTCCGGCCGGAGTTCCGCCCCGGTGACGGCCACCGGGTAGGCGACCAGCCGCGCGTCCCCGGCCCGGTCCTCCCGGACGGTCACGGCGACCTGGGCGACCTGCGGGTGCTCCGCCAACGCCGCCTCGACCTCGCCGAGTTCGATCCGGAAGCCGCGCACCTTCACCTGGTCGTCGGTCCGCCCGAGGAACTCCATGTTCCGGTCGGCGCCCCAGCGGACCAGGTCGCCGGTGCGGTACATGCGCGTGCCGCTCGGACCGAACGGGTCCGCCACGAAGCGTCCGGCGGTGAGGCCCGGCCGGTTCAGGTAGCCACGGGCCAGGCCCGCCCCGGCGAGGTACAGCTCGCCCGCCACGC
This sequence comes from Kitasatospora sp. NPDC056800, assembly GCF_042789775.1. Taxonomy (NCBI): domain Bacteria; kingdom Bacillati; phylum Actinomycetota; class Actinomycetes; order Kitasatosporales; family Streptomycetaceae; genus Kitasatospora; species Kitasatospora sp. NPDC056800. The sequence goes on from NZ_JBHUAL010000043.1 coordinate 17,729, forward strand.
CGGCGGGCACCGGGCGCAGCGTGCTGTCGAGGACGTACAGCCGGAGGCCCCCGAGCGGCCGGCCGATCACCGGGCGCGGACTCGATCCCAGCGGTGCGACGACGGCGTCCACCGTGCATTCGGACGGCCCGTAGTAGTTCAGGCAGGACACGCCCTCGACGGCCCGCAGCCGCTCCCACAGTCGGTCCGGAACGGCCTCCCCGCCCATCGAGACCACCGAGGGACGGCGCTCCGGGTCGTCCAGGAGCCCCCGGGCGACGAGCTCGTGCAGGTAGGACGGGGTGGCGTTGACGTAGTCCAGCCCGGCGCGCCTGACGTAGTCGACGAAGGCGTCCGGGTCGGACCAGGTCGCCTCGTCCAGGACGTGCAGTTCGTGGCCCGCGTACAGGCTGGACAGCTGGTCGCAGGAGGCGTCGAACGACACCGAGGTGGTCAGCCCGATGCGCAGCCGCTCCTTCGTCCCCCGGGGGAACAGCAGCGGACGCTGGCTGACGAAGAGGTTGAGCAGGCCGCCGTGGGTCGACAACACGCCCTTGGGCCTGCCGGTGGAACCGGAGGTGTAGATCACGTAGGCCGGGTGCCCCGGGTCGATGGCGACCAGCGGGTCCGTCGCCGGGCAGTCGGCCACCAGGGCGGCCGTCGCCGGGTCGTCGAGCACCAGCCACCCGGCCGGACCGGCCTCCGGCAGCCCGTCCCGGGTCCGGGCGTCGGTCACCACCAGGACCGGGCCTGCGTCGTCCAGCATGTGCCCTATCCGCGCGGCCGGGTACTCGGGATCGACCGGCACGTAGGCCGCCCCGGTCCGCAGCACGGCGAGGATCGCCACGACCAGTTCGGCCGACCTCGGCAGGGCGACCGCCACCAGGCGCTCCGGCCTCGCGCCCCGCGCGATCAGGGCGTGCGCCAGCCGGTTCGCCCGCGCGTCCAGCTCCTCGTACGTCAGCGAGACGTCCCCGCTCACCAGCGCCACCTGGTCCGGCGTCGCCCGCACCTGCGCCCGGAACAGCTCCGGCACGCTCGCGGCCGGGAGCTCCACCTCCGGTCCGGTGCCCAGGGCCGCCAGGTCGCCGTGCTCCTCGGCGGAGAGCAGGCCGTACCGGCTGAGCCGCCGCCGCGGGTCGGCGACCACGGCGCGGAGCAGCCGCTCCAGACGCCCGAACATGGTCTCGACGGTGGCCGGGTCGTAGAGGTCGCCGGCGTACTCGACGAGCCCGTCGATCCCCTCCGGGGAACCGTCCGGCGCCTGCCGCTCGGACAGGGTGAAGATCAGGTCGAGCTTGGCGGTGGTCGTCGTCAACGGCATGTCGTCGACGTGCAGCCCGGGCGGCGCGAAGTCGGCCCGGGGCGCGTTCTGCAGCACCAGCATGACCTGGAACAGCGGGTGGTGCGCCAGCGAGCGCACCGGGTTGAGGGCCTCGACCAGGTGCTCGAACGGCAGGTCCTGGTGGGCGTACCCGGCCAGCGAGGTGTCCCGGACCCGGTCCAGCAGTTCGGCGAAGGTCGGATCGCCCGAGGTGTCGGTGCGGAAGACCAGGGTGTTGACGAAGTAGCCGACCAGCTCGTCCAGCGCCTGGTCGGTCCGGCCCGCGACCGGGCTGCCGACCGGGATGTCCTCGCCCGCGCCGAGCTTGCCCAACAGCGCCGCCAGGCCGGCCTGGAGGACCATGAAGAGACTGGTGCCGTGCTCGCGGGCGAGCGCGCGCAGCGCACGGTGCAGTTCGGCGTCCAGTCCGGCGTGCACGAAGCCGCCCCGGTGCGAGGCGACGGCAGGGCGGGGCCGGTCGGCGGGCAGCTGGATCCGCTCCGGGAGGCCGGCCAACTGCCCTGTCCAGTAGGCCGCCTGGCGGGCGAACGGACTGTCCGGGTCGGTGGAGTCGCCGAGCAGCTCGTGCTGCCACAGGGTGTAGTCGGCGTACTGGACCGGCAGGCCCTCCCACCGCGGTGCCTCGCCGCGGCGGCGCGCCGCGTAGGCGGCGGTCAGGTCCTGCGTGAGCGGGCCCAGCGACCAGCCGTCACCCGCGATGTGGTGGAGCACCAGCTGGAACACGTGCTCGTCCGGCGCCAGTTCGAACAGCTCGACCCGCAGCGGCGCGTCGGCCGCCAGGTCGAACGGCCGGTCCTTCGCCGCCGCCATCAGGGTGGGCAGCCCGGCCTCCGTGGCTCGGCTCACGAGCAGCCGCGGGCGGGCCGCCACGACGTCCAGCACCCGCTGGTGCGGGACGCCGTCGACGGCCGGGAAGACGGTCCGCAGGCTCTCGTGCCGTCCGACCACGTCCGCGAGGGCGGCCTCCAGGGCCCGCCGGTCCAGCTCCCCGGACAGCCGCCAGGCCAGCGCGATGTGGTAGTTCGCGCCGGCGCCCTCCAGCTGGTGCAGGAACCAGAGCCGCCGCTGCGCGAAGGACAGCGGGACCGCCTCGGGGCGCTCGCGCCGCACCAGGGCGGTCTGCGCCGGTCCGGCCGCCACCAGGGCGGCGGCCAGGCCGGCCGGGGTCGGCGCCTCGAACAGGGTGCGCAGCGGCATCTCCACGCCGAGCGTCGCGCGGATCCGGGCGGCCAGACGGGTGGCGAGCAGGGAGTGCCCGCCCAGGTCGAAGAAGCCGTCCTCGACGCCGGCCGACGCCACGCCCAGGACCTCGGCGAACAGCTCGCAGAGCACCTGCTCCTGCGGGGTGCGCGGGGCACGGCCGGTGGTGGCCGGGGCGAGGTCGGGGGCGGGCAGGGCCCGGTGGTCCAGCTTGCCGTTGGCGGTCAGCGGCAGCGCGTCCAGCACGACGAACGCCGAGGGCACCATGTGCTCCGGCAGCCGCTCGGAGAGGTGCTCGCGCAGCTCGGCCGGGCGCGGTTCGGCGCCCGGGGCCGGCACCAGGTAGGCGACCAGCCGGGTGTCGTCGGCGCGGTCCTGCCGGGCGAGGACGGCGACCTGGCCGACGCCGGGGTGCGCGGCCAGCGCCGCCTCGATCTCGCCGAGCTCGATCCGGAAGCCGCGCACCTTCACCTGCTGGTCGGCCCGGCCGACGTAGCTCAGGCCGCCGTCGGCCGCGCGGCGCACCACGTCGCCGCTGCGGTACATCCGGCTGCCCGCCGGTCCGAACGGGTCCGCCACGAACCGTCCGGCGGTGAGGCCGGGCCGGTTCAGGTAGCCGCGCGCCAGGCCGGGGCCCGCGACGTACAGCTCGCCGGGCACGCCCGGGGCCACCGGCCGCAGGCCGTCGTCGAGCACGTACGTCCGCAGGTCCGGGAGGGCCGCGCCGATCCCGCCGGCGCCGGTGCCGGACCGGTCGAGCGCGGCGTGGGTGACGTGCACGGTGGTCTCGGTGATGCCGTACATGTTGACCAGCCGCGGCGCGTCCTCCGGGTGCCGCTCGTACCAGCTCGCCAGCCGGGCGTGCTCCAGTGCCTCGCCGCCGAACACCACGGTGCGCAGGGCGAGTTCACGCGGCTGCTCGGCGTCCGCCTGCATCAGCTGGTAGAAGGCGGACGGCGTCTGGTTGAGGACGGTCACCCGCTCGCGGGCGAGGAGTTCCAGGAACCGGCCGGGCGAGCGGCTGGTCTCGTGGTCCACGACCACGAGGCGGCCGCCGTGCAGCAGCGGGCCCCACAGCTCCCAGACGGAGAAGTCGAAGGCGTAGGAGTGGAAGAGCGTCCAGACGTCCTCGGCGGTGAAGCCGAACAGCTCCTCCGTCGTCCGGAACAGGCGCACCACGTTGCGGTGCGGGACCACGACGCCCTTGGGGTTGCCGGTGGAGCCGGAGGTGTGGATGACGTAGGCGGCGTGGCCGGGGTCGACGGCGACCCCCGGGTCGGTGTCCGGCCGCCCGTCCAGGTCGGCGGAGTCCAGCAGCAGCCGGTCCAGGTGGTCCGCCCCCGGCAGCTCGCCGACACCACTCGTGGTGACGAGCAGCGCGGGCCGGGTGTCCTGGAGCAGGTAGGAGATCCGGGCCGCCGGATACGTCGGGTCCACCGGCACGTAGGCGCCGCCGGCCTTGAGCACCGCGAGGACGGCCACGACCAGGTCCGCCGAGCGCGGCAGGGCCAGGGCCACCAGCTGCTCCGGGCACACGCCCCGCTCGATCAGCGCGTGCGCGAGCCGGTTGGCGCGGGCGTTCAACTCGCCGTAGGAGAAGGTTGCTTCACCGTCCGTGAGGGCGACGGCGGCCGGGTAGGTCCGGACCTGCCGCTCGAAGAGCGCGGTCAGGCTGCCTTCCGGCGCGGCCTCCTCGGTACGGGCCGGGAGCAGCGCGCGGAGCTCTTCGGCGGACAGCACGTCCACCCGGCCGATCCGTCGGCCCGGGTCGGCGACGACGGCGCGCAGCAGCCGCAGCCACCGGTCGACGATGCCGGCCGCGGTGGCCTCGTCGAACAGGTCGGTGCTGTACTCCAGGACGCCCGAGAGGCCCTCGGGCTGTTCGGCCAGGACGAAGGTCAGGTCGCACTTGGCCGTCCCGGTGTGCACCAGGTCGGTCGTCACCCGCAGTCCGGGCAGGTCGACGGTGTCGAGCGGCGCGTTCTGCAGGGCGAGCATGGTCTGGAACAGCGGGTGGTGCGCCAGGGTCCGGGTCGGGTTCAGCGCCTCCACCAGGTGCTCGAACGGCAGGTCCTGGTGGGCGTACGCGGCCAGCGCGTCGGAGCGCACCCGGCCCAGCAGTTCGGTGAAGGACGGGTCTCCGGAGAGGTCGGTGCGCAGCACCAGGGTGTTGACGAAGAAGCCGACCAGGTCGTCCAGGGCCTCGTCGGTGCGGCCGGCGATCGGGGTGCCGATCGGGACGTCGCTTCCGGCGCCGAGCTTGCCGAGCAGGGCGGCCAGCCCGGCCTGGAGCACCATGAACAGGCTGGCGCCGCCGTCGCGGGCGAGGTCGCGCAGGCCCTGGTGCAGCTCGGCGTCGATCCGCACCGGCAGGTGGGCGCCCCGGTAGGACATCACCGCCGGACGGGGCCGGTCGAAGGGCAGCTCCACCTGCTCGGGCAGGTCCGCCAACCGCTCCCGCCAGTAGGCGAGCTGGCCGCTGAGCAGGCTGTCCGGGTCGGCGCCGTCGCCGAGCAGCTCCCGCTGCCAGAGGGCGTAGTCGGCGTACTGGACGGGCAGTGGCGACCACTGCGGCTTCGTGCCCCCGGTACGGGCCGCGTAGGCGGTCCGCAGGTCCCGCAGGAGCGGCCCCGCCGACCAGCCGTCACCGGCGATGTGGTGCACCACCAGCAGCAGCACGTGCTCCTCGGTGCCGAGCCGGAAGAGCTCGGCGCGCAGCGGCGGCTCCTCGGCGAGCTCGAAGCCGTACCGCGCCGCCTCTCCCAGCAGGTCCGGCAGCTCGCGCCCGCCGGCCTCGGTCACCCGCAGCCGCGGCCGGGCCTCGTCGGCCTCCAGGACCCGCTGGCACGGCACGCCGTCGACCACCGGGAAGACGGTGCGCAGGCTCTCGTGCCGCTCGACCAGGTCCGCCAGGGCGGCGTCCAGGGCCCGCTGGTCGAGGGTTCCGCCGAGCCGCAGCGCCAGCGGGATGTTGTACGTGGCGCTCGGGCCCTCCATGCGGTGCAGGAACCACAGCCGGCGCTGCGCGAAGGACAGCGGGACGGCCGCGGGCCGCTCGCGCCGCCCGAGCGCCGGGCGGGCCCGGCCCGCGACGTCCACCGCCGCGGCCAGTCCCGCCACCGTCGGGGCGTCGAACAGGTCGCGCAGCCCCAGCTCCACGCCCAGCACGGACCGGGCCCGGGCGACCAGCCGGGTGGCCAGCAGGGAGTGCCCGCCGAGGTCGAAGAAGTCGTCGTCGGCGCCGGCCTCCGGTACGCCGAGCACCTCGGCGAACAGCCCGGCGAGCAGCTGCTCGGTCGCGGTGCGCGGGGCCCGGCCCCGGTCCGCGGGCTGCCGGTCGGGCGCGGGGAGGGCCCGCCGGTCGAGCTTGCCGTTCGGCGTCAGGGGCAGGGCGTCCAGCAGCACGAAGGCCGAGGGCACCATGTGCTTGGGCAGCCGCTCCCGGAGGTGTTCGCGCAGGGCGGTGTCGGTGACCGTGGCGCCGGGCTCGGCGACGGCGTAGGCGACCAGCCGGGGCTCGTCCTCGGTGCGCACCACGGCGGCGGCCCCGGCGACCAGCGGGTGCTCGGCGAGGACGGCCTCGACCTCGCCGAGCTCCACCCGGAAGCCGCGGACCTTGACCTGGTCGTCGGTGCGCCCGAGGAACTCCAGCTGCCCCTCGGCGTTCCAGCGCACCAGGTCGCCGGTGCGGTACATGCGCGAGCCGGCCGGACCGTACGGATCGGCGACGAACCGCCCGGCGGTGAGGCCCGGCCGGTTCAGGTAGCCGCGGGCCAGGCCGGGCCCGGCGATGTACAGCTCGCCGGGCGTGCCGGCCGGCAGCGGCCGCAGGGCGCCGTCGAGCACGTGGAGCCGGACGTTGGTGGCGGGCCGGCCGATGACCGGGAGCGGGCTCGACCCCACGGAGGCGACCACCGGGTTGACGGTGCACTCGGACGGTCCGTAGAGGTTGAGGCAGGACACCCCGTCCGCCGCCCGCAGGTCCGCCCACAGCCGCTCCGGGACGGCCTCGCCGCCGGCCGCGACCAGCGCCGGGCGCCGGTTCCCGTCGGCCAGGAGCCCGTGGGCGACCAGGACCTGGAGGTAGGACGGGGTGGCCTCGACGTAGTCCAGCCCGTGGCGTGCCGCGTAGCCGACGAAGGCGTCGGGATCGGTCCAGGTCTCGTGGTCCAGGACGTGCAGCTCGTGGCCCGCGAACAGGGCGAGCAGCTGGTTCCACGAGGCGTCGAAGGACACCGACGTGGTCAGGGCCACCCGCCGCCGCGGCCGGTCACCCGTCACCGGCGGGAGGTGGACCTGCCGGAGGTCGGTGAGCAGGTTGAGCAGGCCGCCGTGGGTCGGCGCCACGCCCTTGGGCCGGCCGGTGGAGCCGGAGGTGTGGATGACGTACGCCGGGTGGCCCGGGTCGACGGCCGCCATCGGGTCGGCCGGCGACTGGTCGTTCACCAGGTCGGCCGTCGCCGGGTCGTCGAGGACCAGCCGGTCGACGGAGCCCTCCCCCGGCAGCCGCCCCGCGCTGCGGGTGTCGGTCACCACCAGGGCCGGGCGGGCGTCGTCGAGCAGGTGGGCGATCCGGGCGGCGGGGTACTCGGGATCGACCGGGACGTAGGCCGCCCCGGTCTTCAGCACCGCGAGGATCGCCACGACCAGTTCGGCCGACCTCGGCAGCGCCACCGCCACTAACCGCTCCGGCCCGGCGCCCCGGGCGATCAGGGCGTGCGCCAGACGGTTCGCCCGCGCGTCCAGCTCCGCGTAGGTCAGCGACGCTTCCGGCCCCACCACCGCGACGGCGTCCGGCGTGGCCCGCGCGTGCTTGCGGAACAGCTCCGGCAGGGTCTCGGCCGGGAGTTCCGCCGTCGGCCCGGTACCGAGGGCGGCCACCTCGCGGTGCTCCTCGGCGGTGAGCAGATCGATCCGGCTCAGCGGCTCGCCCGGGTCGCAGTCCGCGACGGCGTCGAGCAGGGCGATCAGCCGCCGCTGGTGGGCGGCGAGGTCGTCCGCGCCGTACGCCTCGGGCGAGCCGTGCAGCCTGAGCAGCGGCGGGTTGCCGTCCCGGTAGTCGAACACCCAGACGGCCAGGTCGCTGGTCGACCCCGACACGAAGTGGTGCACGGAGGCGGGGTGCCCGGCGAAGGTCGGCCGGGAGTTGAACGCCATGATGTTGACGATCAGCGGGAACGCCGTCCCGATGCTGCCGGGGGCCCCGAGGTCCCGCAGCAGGTCCTCGCTCCGGTACCGCTCGTGCGCGACGGCCGCCTCGACCTCCCGCGCCGCCTGGGCGACGAGGTCGCCCCACGGCATGTCCGGTCGTACGGTCAGCCGCAGGGGCACCACGTTGGACATCGTGCCGGGCACCGCCGTCAGGTCGCGGTCGGCGGACCGGCGGGCCGTGACGGGGAGGGCGAGCACCACGTCCCGCGTTCCGGTCAGCCGGTGCGCGTAGAGCGCCGCCGCCGCGACCACCAGGCGGGACCAGCGGACGCCGGTCCTCGCCGCCGCGGCGCGCAGCGCGTCCGGGCGCCGCAGTTCCCGCTCCTCGGCCAGCCGGAGCGCGCGGTCCGGGTCGGTCGGGGCCGTGCGGGTCAGCCGGGTCGGTTCCGGCCGGTCGGCGAATCGTTCCGTCCAGTAGTCGCGGTCGGCGGTGAAGTCCGCCGACGCGCGGTAGGCGGCGTCGCTGTCGACCAGGTCCCGCAGCGGGCCGAACGGGGACGGCGGCACCGGGCAGCCGTCGGCCAGCGCCGAGTACACCTCGCCGACCCGCCCGCGGACCATGGAGCTGCTGATCGCGTCCAGCACCACGTGGTGGTAGTTCAGGTACCAGAGGTACTCGGTCGGCGACAGCCTGACCAGCGCGTGCCCGAACAGCGGGTCGCGCGCGAGGTCCAGCGGGCGCAGCAGGTCCCGCTCCATCCACTCCAGGGCCGCCGCACGGGGCTCGGGCTCCTCGCTGAGGTCCAGGTGGGCCGGTGCCCAGTCCCAGGTCTCGCGGAGGACCTGGCGCGGGCCCTCGCCGTCGTCGACGAAGGTCACGTGCAGGGCGTCGACCTCGTCGACCACCCGGCGCAGCGCCGTCTCGAACAGCCCGGCGTCGACCGGCCCGTGGATCTCCAGGCACTCGCCGACGCGGTAGCCGGGGATCGGTGTCCGGGAGCGCTGTTCGGCGAGCCAGATCTCGCGCTGGGCCCCGGTCAGGGGAAGGACGTCGCCGTCGCGACGGGACATGGGAAGACCTCCGGAAGAGTGTGGGCGGGCAGGCGCGCAGGACGCGCCGACTGCGGTGGCGTCACGCTGTCGGCGGGCGGAGCGGCCTGGTGGGTGGCATCACGCTGTCGGCGAGCGGAGCGGCCTGGTCGGTGGCATCACGCTGTCGGCGAGCGGAGCGGCCTGGTCGGTGGCATCACGCTGTCGGCGAGCGGAGCGGCCTGGTGCGGTCAGGCGGCGAGTTCGCCGGCCTGGAGTTGCCAGAGGGATGCGTAGAGTCCGTGCCGGGCGATGAGTTCGTCGTGGGTGCCCTGTTCGGCCACGACGCCGCCCTTGTCCATGACGTAGATCCGGTCCGCGTGGCGGACGGTGGAGAGCCGGTGAGCGATCACGACCATCGTGCGGTCGGCCGCGAAGACCCGGAGCGTGCGCTGGATGGCGGCCTCGGTCTCGTTGTCGACGGCCGAGGTGGCCTCGTCGAGGACGACGACCGGCGCGTCCTTGAGGATCGCCCGGGCCAGGGCGATCCGCTGCCGCTGGCCGCCCGAGAGGGCGGCGCCGCGTTCGCCGATCACCGTGTCGTAGCCGTCCGGCAGCGTCGCGATGAAGGTGTGGGCCTCGGCCATCGTGGCCGCCTCCACCAGGGCCTCGTCCGAGGCGCCGAAACTGCCGTAGCGGATGTTGTCGGCGATGGTGCCGTCGAAGAGGAAGGCGTCCTGGGCGACGAACCCGATCGCGTGGCGCAGGTCGCGCCGGCGCAGGTCGCGCACGTCCCGACCGTCGAGCAGCACGCTGCCGGACTCCGCGTCCTGGAACCGCATCAGCAGCTTGGCGACGGTCGTCTTGCCGGAGCCGGTCGCGCCGACGAGGGCGGTGACCCGCCCGGCGGGGATGGTCAGCGAGAGGTCCTCCAGGACCGGCGGCCGTCCGGGGTAGGCGAAGGTCACGCCGTCGAGGACGATCTCGCCCTTCACCGTCGCGACGTCGAGCGCTTCCCCGGTGCCCTCGGTCTCGGCGGGCAGGGCCTCCAGCCGGTGGACCCGGTCGTAGGCGGCGAGCGTGCGCTGGTACTGGTCGACGATGCCGCCGAGCCGGTTCATCCGCAGCATCACCATCTGCGGCAGCCCGATCAGCGGGCTGAACACCTCGAACCGCAGGGTGCCGTCGAGCACCGAGCGGCCGCCGAGCAGCAGGGTGCCGGCCATCGAACTCGTCGTGCAGACCCGGACGACCTCGGCGTGCCGGATCGTGCCCCGGTCGGTCTGCCGGTTGCTCTCCTGGGCTTCCCCGCTGAGCCGGTCGATGCGCTCGGCCTCGTAGTCCTCGGTGCAGAAGCTCTTGACGGTGGCGCCGGCCTCCAGGGTGTTCACCAGCTGGCTGTGCAGCCTGGCCCGGCGCTCGCCGGAGACGGCGTAGTCGGTCGCGGCCCTGTCCTGGTAGCGGAGCGACAGCCAGGCGATGACCGGGATCGGCAGGAACGCGATCCAGGCGATTTGCGGGGCCAGCAGCAGGAACGCCGGCACCAACAGGGCCAGGCTGGTGCCCAGTTGCAGCACGTCGTTGGCCGAGGTGGCGAAGAAGCTGCCCAGCTGCCGGACGTCGTCGGTGAGCACGCCGGCGATCCGGCTGGTCCGCTCGCCTTCCAGCTGCCCCAGTTCGAGGTGCTGCACATGGGCGTAGGTGCGGCTCCGCCAGTCGTGCTCGATGTCCTGGCCGAGCCCGCGCCACTGGAGGTTCGAGGCGTACGAGAGGCCTGCCACGGCGGCGCAGGCGACGGTCACCAGCCCTGCCAGGCCCCAGAGTTGGGAGGTGGCGGTGGTCAGCCCGAAGCGGACCAGCGGCGCGGCCTCGCCCTTGATGAGGACTAGGGCGGTCCAGCCGAGGAAGGTGCCGAGCGCCATCTCCGAGACCTGGCAGGCGACCGAGAGCGCGGAGGCCCGGTAGAGGCGCCGGCGGTGCGGCCCGACGACCTCCCGCAGCGGGTGCCGGCCGCTGCCGGACCCGGACAGCTCCCTGGTCCGCTCGACCGCTCGACGCCATGCCGTCCGGACGACGGCGACCGTCGCGACGGCGACCCCGCCGAGTGCCACCAGCTGCCTGCTCAGCGCCGACCCGCGGATCAGCGCGAGGCCGGCCGCCGCCCCGCCGCCCACGGCGAGGACGGGGCGCAGGACGGGAGCGCGGTCCGGCCGCGTCCCCGGTCCGACGGCGGGCCGGGCCGCCGCCGGCGGGGCGGTCCTGACCGGACCCTCCGCGACCCGGGCGACCACCCGGCGCAGGATCCGGCCGACATCCGCGGCAGGCAGCAGCGGTTCGTGCCGGACGAGAACACCACCGGTGATCGGGTTCGCCTGCGCCTCGGTGATCCCGGGGACGCGACGCAGCGCCGCCGCGAGGACTTCGGCCGTCCTCGGCCGTCCGAGGACCAGCTTGACGTCCCAGCGCTGGCGGCCCGGAATGACCGAGCGCGGGCTCACGTCCGGATCCACGGAGCGGAATCCGGCCGCGGCACCCAGCAGAGATGGCATGTGTACGATCACCTGTTTGCAGAGGTCGCGAACGATCCGCCATCGGGCATGACGGAACACTGCGACGGAGCGGAATTCTGAACGGGCGGCCGATGCGGCCGGAAGGCCCTCGGCCGACCGCCGCGTGGACACGGCGCGCGAGTTCGGTCGCGGTGTGCGTCCAGGCGGCGGGTCAGGATATGACGGTGCGTCAGTGTGCCTTTCCGGCACCGGCGTTCGCGCGAATCTTCGGCGCCCTCGCCTCGGCGTCGCCCGGGGCGGTCGCCCCGGCCTTCTCTTCGAACGGGGCAGTGGCCTCCGCGGCGCGGTGGCCCTCACCGGAGGCGACCTGGGCCGCCACCACGTCGGCGGCCACCTCGGCCGCGAGGTCGTGGATGTTCTCGCCGGCCTCGTGGGCGGCCTTCTTCACCTCCATGACGATGCCGACGGACGTCTTGACGACACCGCGCACCAGTGGCTTGAGGAGGCGCTTGGCCAGCGGCGCGACGACGAGACCGATCAGGAACGGCGGAACTACGGGCGGCATGGTGTTCCCATCTCTCTACGCAGACGGATGACAGGGGATCCGGGCGCTTCGGACTCCGGAGCGCACACAGCAGAACGGACGGACGTACCCGCCTCGCGGGATGACCGGTTCCCCTCGCGGATTTCCCGCGGAACCGAAACTCCTCGCCGATGGGGTCCACCGCCCGATCCTCCGTCACCGTAGTCGAGTCGAGCTCACCAAAACCAAATGCTCCCAAGGGGATTCACTCGTGCGAGTGCAATCTGAACATAACCCAGAACGATCGCTTGTATGTACGCCAAGCAATTTGTCAGATAGTAATATTTATTGATCGGCTACGACCTTCAGCTCCCGCGCCACCCTCCGGCGCAGGGCGGCGAACGGCAGCGCGCCACCTCCCAGCACCGCCTCGTGGAAGGCCCGCACGTCGAACCCGGCACCCCGGCCGGCCTCCGCCTCCGCCCGCAGCCGGACGAACTCCAGGTAGCCCGCGCGGTAGGAGAGCGCCTGCCCCGGCAGGTCCGTCGAGTACCGCAACAGGTCCGAGGCGATCTGGCCGTCCTCCTCCGTGGAGTTGGCGCGCATGAAGTCCCGCGCCCCCGCCAGGTCCATCGTCCCGAGGTTGAGCCCGGTGTCGACGACCAGCCGCTGCGCGGTGAACCGCTCCTGCGCGAGACGCCCGTACGCGTCCCACGGGTCCTCGTAGAGGCCCATCTCCCAGCCGAGCCCCGCCGCGTACTCGGCCCAGCCCTCGTTGAACGCGCCGAACTCCGCCGCCTCGCGGCGCAGTCGCGGCAGCGCGGCGTCCTCCGCCTGCCGGGCGAGGTGGAAGTGGTGCCCGGGCGCCAGCTCGTGGTAGATCAGGGAGGCCGAGCCGATCAGGGACCGCCGGTCCAGGTCCGAGCCGTTGTAGCGGTAGCGCCCGACCGCACTGGCCGCGGTCGGGGCCTCGTAGTACCCGAAGGTCATCCCCGGCTCCAGCGCCGGATCCAACCGGGCCAGCCCGTACGGGGCGGCGGGCAGGACGGCGAACCACTGCGGCAGCCGTGGCTCCAGCCGGTCGAGGTGGCCGCGGAACCGGGCCTCGACCTCCTCGGGCGTCCGGGCGTACAAGCGGGACTCGGTCCGCAGCCGCTCGTGGAACCCGGCCTCGGTGCCGTGGAAGCCGAGGGCTTCGCGCACCTCCCGCATCCGCTCGGCCAGTTCGCGGCACTGGTCGCGGCCGAGCTCGTGCAGCCGCTCGGGCCCGGTGTCGCTCCCGGTGTGGGTCCGGACGAAGTCCCGGTAGGCCTCCTCGCCGCCCTCGTAGTGCGCCCACCCGACGTCCCGCGGCGCCCCTCCCGGGTACGCCGGGTCGTCGACGCACCCGAGCAGCCGGTCGAAGGCCGGCGCCAACTCCGCCTCCACCAGCCGCCGGACACCGTCCCGGAGGCGTCCGCGCCCGGCCGGCCCGAGCCCACCGAGCCGGTCGTCCGCCACCGTGACCCGGCGCCCGGCGGAGGACCGCAGGCCCTCGACCGTGGCCCGCACCCCGGCCAGGGCCGGCGCCGGCACCCGGAAGCCGCGCGCGGCCTGGCCGACCACCTTGTCCCCGATCGAGCCGACCACGCGTACCAGGTCGCGCACCAGCGCCACGTACCGGTCGCCGTCGGCTGGTTCGGCGAAGCGGAAGGCGCCCAGGACGGCATCGACGTACAGCGACAGCGGGAAGAGCCGGTACGGCGTGGCGGCGGGCGTCAGCCAGTACCACCGGTGGGCGCGCACCTCCTGTTCCGCCAGCGCCACGAGGACGGCCGCGGTGTCGGCATCGGCGCCGGACAGCTCCGCGCCGTCGAGCGGCCGCATCCGCTCCAGCACGCCGGCCGCGAACCGCTCCCGCTCCTCGGACTCGGCGAGCGACGCCCCCGGCAGCGAGTCGACCGGGAGCCCCTGACGGACCCGCAGCAACGGCTCCCGCTCCAGCAGGAACTCCCAGTAGCGGTCCGCCAGATGGCCCACCTCACGGCCCGGCTCGTTCGTCGTCATGTCGACACAGTGTGGCGACGACGGACCGCCAGGTCACCCGGCCGACGGCGGACAGGCCCCGACACCCCTCGAAGGAGTGAATCGGAATCACCCCCCGCCGACATCCCGCGCCCGGCGTACGCACGGCTCCCGACAAGGTGGGAGAGGCGAACCCATTCAATCGAACACGCCGTTCCCCCACGTGAGTTGACTCGCCATCGCCAAGGCCCGGTGGCACCATGACGCCATGCTCCGTCGCCCCCCGCCGGCCGCCCTCGCGGCCGCCCTGACCGCTGCGGCCCTCACCCTCAGCGGCTGCGGCAGCACTGCCACGTCCTCGACGAGCACACCCCTGGTGGACCGCGGGACCGTCCGGATCGCGGCGGCCGGCGAGACCCCGAGCTTCGACCCGTACTCCACCTTCGGCGCCTCCCAGGCCCGCTACGCCTACGACTCCCTGGTGAACGTCGCCCCCGACGGCACCCTGGTCACCGGCCTGGCCACATCCTGGCAGGCCACCGCCACCACCGCCGACTTCACCCTCCGCCCGGGCGTCACCTGCTCCGACGGCACACCCCTCACCGCCTCCGCCGTCGCCCGGTCCCTCAGCTACGCGGGCGACCCGGCCAACCAGCTCGCCGGCGCCCAGACCGTCCTGCCGAACGTGCCGTTCACCGCCACCGCCGACGACGCGACCGGCACGGTGTCGGCGACCACCACCGCCCCCTTCCCGTTCCTCACCCGCAGCATCGGCCTGCTGCCGATCGTCTGCCCGGCCGGCCTCGACCACCCCCGGTCGCTGGACCGCACCACCCAGGGCACCGGCCCCTACGTGCTCACCCGCTACACCCCCGGCGGCCCGTACGAGTTCACCGTCCGCGACGGCTACACCTGGGGGCCCGCCGGGGCGACCACCGCGGCGCCCGGCCTCCCCGCGCGCATCGTCATCTCCGTCGTCCCCCAGGCCTCCACCGCGGCGAACCTGCTGCTCACCGGCGGCGTCGACATCGCGAACGTGAACGGTCCCGACCGCGCCCGGCTCACCGGCCACGGCCTGGCCGTCACCGACGTGGCCACCGTGGTCGGGCTGACCTTCTTCAACCAGCGCCCCGGCCGGGCCCTCGCCGACCCGGCGCTGCGCCGCGCCCTGGTCTCCGCCCTCGACCGCCAGGGGCTCGCCAACGTCGCGGTCGGCGGCACCGGCCGCCCCGCCGGCGACTTCGGCGCCGAGGGCGCCCTCTGCCACGCCGACCTCGCCGACGCCAACCTGCCCGCCCAGGCCGGCGCCGAGGCCCTGCGCGCGGCCGGCTGGACCCGCTCCCCCGGCGGCCCGCTGACCAAGGACGGCCGGGCGCTGCGGCTCCGCCTGATCACCAGCCCCGACCTCGGCCCGACCCTCTCCTCCGTCGCCGAGCTGATGGCCCGGCAGTGGACGGCGCTCGGCGCGCGGGTCGACCTGGTCACCGAGAGCCTGCCCGCCCTCGTCAACGCCATGTACCAGAGCGCCGACTTCGACGTGGTGGTCGGCACCTCGCCGGGCTTCGCCCTGCCGGTCGGCTTCATCCCCTTCTTCTCCGGCCCCACCCCCGCCCAGGGCCTCAACTTCGCGGGCGTGCGCGACCCCGAGTACGACGCCCTGGTCGCCCAGGCCCTCCGGGAGACCGACACCACGGGCTGCGGCACCTGGAACCGGGCCGCCGCCGCGCTCTTCCGCGCGGCCGACGCCCTGCCGATCGCCGACGGCCGGAGCGGCGTGTACGGCCACCGCACCACCTTCACCACCACCTTCGGCGGCCAGCTCGTCCCCACCAGCATCCGCCTCCACCAGTGACCGGGGCCACCATGTCCGTACCCCGCCTGCTGCGGCACCCCTGGACCGTGTTCCTCGGCCGCCGCACCGTCCGGCTGCTCCTCTCCCTCGCGGTCGTCCTCACCGCCTCGTTCGCGATGATCCGCCTCGTCCCCGGCGACCCGGTCCGCGCCGCGCTCGGCGTCGACGCCGCCCCCGCCCTGGTCGCCGCCCGCAGACACAGCCTCGGGCTCGACGCGCCGTTCCTGTCCCAGTACCGGCACTACCTCGGCGGCCTCCTGCACGGCGACCTCGGCACCTCGCTGACCACCGGGACACCGGTCGCGGAGCTGGTCCGCACCCGGCTGCCGGCCACCCTGGAGATCGCCGGGCTGGCCTTCCTGGCCACCCTCGCCGTCGCCCTGCCCGGCGGCCTGCTCGCCGCCGTCCGCACCCGCGACGGCCGCCGCCCGCGCACCGAGCTGGCGTTCACCGCCGTCACCGCCGGCCTGACCGGGGTGCCGGACTTCGTCCTGGCCGCCGGACTCACCGCGCTGCTGGCCGTCGGCCTCCAACTCCTCCCGGTGGCTGGCGCGGCGGGCGTCGAGTCCTTCGTCCTGCCCGTCCTCGCCCTCTCCCTCGCGCCCACCGCCGTCCTGCTGCGCATCGTCCGGGTGGAGGCGCTGAAGGTGCTGGACGAGGACTACCTGCGCACCGCCCGGAGCAAACGGCTGTCCCCCGCGCGGTACTACCTGCGGCACGCGGCACCGAACACGGCCACCGCCGCGCTCACCGTCGCCGGGAGCCTGCTGCCCGGCCTGATCGCCGGCACCGTGCTGGTCGAGAAGGTCTTCGCCTGGCCCGGCATCGGCTCCGCCCTGGCGCAGTCCGTGGTCGCCCAGGACTACCCGGTGGTCCAGGCGATGGTGCTGGTGCTGGGCACCACCGTGCTGCTCGCCGGCCTCCTGGTCGACGTGCTGCTCGCCGTGCTCGACCCCCGCTCGGCGATCAGGGAGATGTGACCATGAGCCTTCCGTCCGGCCTCCGGCGCTCGCCCATGGCCTGGGTCACCGCCGTCATGCTGGCCTCGCTCGTCCTGCTCGCGCTGGTCGGACCGCTGGTCTGGGGCGCGGCGACCGACCGCCCGGACCCCTCGGCGGTGCTCCAGGGGCCCTCCGCCGGGCACCCGTTCGGCACCGACAACCTCGGCCGGGACCTGCTCGCCCGGGTCCTGGCGGCCACCCGGCCCTCCCTGCTGCTCGCGCTGGCGGCCGTCCTGCTCGGCGCGAGCGCGGGGGTCCTGCTCGGGGCCGCCACCGCCGTGCTCGGCCGGCGCGCCCGCCGGCTGACCGCCGGACTGGTCAACCTCCTGCTCGCCTTCCCGGCGCTCCTGGTCGCGATGTTCCTCGCGGTCGTGTTCGGCGCGGGCGCCGCCGGGGCGATGCTGGCCCTCGCGGCCGCGGGCGTCCCCGGCTTCGCCCGGCTCGCCCAGACCCTCGCCGCCGGGGTGGCGGGCACCGACCACCTGGCCGCGGCCCGGGTCCTCGGCCTGCGCCGCCTGCGGCTGCTCTGGCGGCACGTCCTGCCCAACATCGCCGAGCCGCTGCTCCTGGCCACCACCACGGCGGCGGGGACCTCCCTGGTCGCCCTCTCCGGGCTGAGCTTCCTCGGCCTGGGCGTCCAACCGCCCGGCTACGACTGGGGGCAGCTGCTCAACCAGGGGCTCGACCGCGTCTACGCCGAGCCGCTGCCCGCCCTCGCACCCGGTCTGGCCATCCTCTACGCGGCCCTGACCTTCCAACTGCTCGGCGAGGTCCTGGCCGGGAGCGTCGCCCGGCGCGGCCCGGCGCCGCGCACGCCCGTACCGACGCCCGCCGCGAGCGGCCCCGCCGAGGACGGCCTGGTGCTCCAGGTCGAGGACCTCCACGTCGAACTCCCCACCCCTGACGGCGTGATCCGGCCGGTGCGCGGCGTCAGCCTCGCCCTGCGGCCGGGCGAGACCGTCGGGCTCGTCGGCGAGTCGGGGTCGGGCAAGTCGCTCACCGCGCTCGCCATCGCCGACCTGCTGCCGTACGGCGCCCGGGCGCCCCGGCGCACCCTGCGGCTGCTCGGGGCCGACCTCGCCGCCCTGCCCCCGAAGGAACGGGACCGGCACCTCGCGACGGGCCTCGCGGTGATCTTCCAGAACCCGGCCTCGGCGCTCAACCCGTCCCTGCGGATCGCCACCCAGCTCACCGAGACCGTCCGGGCCCACCGGGGCGCGAGCCGTGCCCGGGCCGCCGCGGAGGCCGCCGACGCGCTGCGCCGGGTCGCCCTCCCCCCGGCGCTGCTGCGCTCCCGCCCCCACCAGCTCTCCGGCGGCCAGCGCCAGCGCGTGATGATCGCCTCCGGGCTGATGGTGCGTCCGGGCCTGATCATCGCCGACGAGCCGACCACCGCGCTCGACGTCACCGTGCAGCGGCAGATCACCGGACTGCTGTCCGAGATCCGGCGGGACACCGGCGCCGCGATCCTGTTCATCAGCCACGACGTCGCGCTCGTCGGGGAGTTCTGCGAACGCGTCCTGGTGATGTACGCGGGCACCATCGTCGAGGCCCTGCCCGCCGACCGCCTCGCCGACGGCGCCCGGCACCCCTACACCCGGGCCCTGGTCGCCTCGGTCCCGGAGCTCACCGCCGACCGCGACCGGCCGCTGCGGACCGTCGACGGCGCACCGCCCGACCCGCTGCTGCCCGCCCCGGGGTGCGCGTTCGAGCCCCGCTGCCCGCGCCGCCGGGACCACTGCGCCGAGCAGGCCCCGCCGCTGGAGCACCTCGACGCCGGCCACCGGGTCGCGTGCTGGTCCCCGGTACCGGTGGCGGCGGACCCGGAGGCGGTGACCGCGTCATGACCGAACTCCAGGTGACCGGCCTCACCGTCCGCCACCCCGGCCCGCGCGGCCCGGTCACCGCCGTGGACGGCGTCTCGCTGGAGGTCCCGTCCGGCACGACGCTCGGGCTTGTGGGCGAGTCCGGCTCCGGCAAGTCGAGCCTGGCCCGCGCGATCGTCGGCCTCACCCCCGTGCACGCCGGCCGGGTCCTGCTCGACGGCCGGGAGGCCAGCACCCGCACCGTCCGCGACCGCCGCCGGCTCGGCCGCCTGGTCCAGGTCGTCCTCCAGGACCCGGACACCGCGCTCGACCCGCGGATGACGGTCCGCCAGACGCTCGTCGAAGCGGCCACCGTCTTCCGCCGGCTCGACCGGCCCGCACGCGCCGAACGCGTCACCGAACTGCTCGGCCTCGTCGGCCTGGACCCGCGGCTCGCCGACCGGCTGCCGCGCCGGCTCTCCGGCGGGCAGCGCCAACGGGTCGCCATCGCCCGCGCCCTGGCCGTCGAACCCGGCCTGCTGATCGCCGACGAGATCACCTCGTCGCTCGACGTCTCGGTGCAGGCCTCCGTGCTCAACACGATCCGGGAACTCCAGCAACGCCTCGGCCTGTCCATGCTGTTCATCGGCCACAACCTGCCGGCGGTCTGCCACGTCTCCGACGCGGTCGCGGTCATGCGGCACGGCCGGATCGTCGAGACCGCCCCCACCGCAACCCTCCTGCGCGCCCCGCGGCACCCGTACACTCGGACGCTACTCGCCGCCGTGCCGAGCCTGCGCACGCCGCCGCCCGGGGAGGGGCCGCCATGACCGACGTTCGACCGGACGCCGTGGTCGTCGGAGCCGGAGTGATCGGCGCCGCCGTCGCCCTCGAACTCGCGCGCGCCGGGCGGCAGGTGGTCGTCGTGGACAAGGCGGGCGCCGTCGGCCACGGGTCCACCAGCGCCTCCAGCGCGATCATCCGCTTCAACTACTCCACCTTCGCGAGCGTCGCCACCGCCTG
The DNA here is from genome assembly GCF_042789775.1 of Kitasatospora sp. NPDC056800. NCBI lineage: Bacteria > Bacillati > Actinomycetota > Actinomycetes > Kitasatosporales > Streptomycetaceae > Kitasatospora > Kitasatospora sp. NPDC056800. Next base: position 37,151 of record NZ_JBHUAL010000043.1, read on the forward strand.
GGAGGCGCAGCACCTCTGGACGTCCTGGCCCGACCACCTGCGGCTCACCGGCCCCCGCCCGCTCGCCGCCTTCCACCGCACCGGTGCCGTGCTGCTCGACTCCCCCGAGGTCGAACCCTCCGAGACCGCCGCCCTGTTCGAGCGCGCCGGCGTCCCGTACGAGCGGTGGGACGCCCCGACGCTGCGCGAGCGCCTTCCCGGGATCGACCCCGGACGGTACTGGCCGCCGAAGCCGGTGGACGACGACGCCTTCTTCGCCGACCCGTCCGGCGAACTCGGCGCCCTGTTCACCCCGGACGCCGGGTACGTCGACGACCCCCGGCTCGCCGCCCTGAACCTCGCCGACGCCGCGGTCGCACTGGGCGCCCGACTCCTCCTCCACCACACCGTGGTGGCCGTCGACCGGCACGCGGACCGGGTCACGGGCGTCCGCCTGGCCGACGGCTCGCGGATCGCCGCACCGGTCGTGGTCAACGCCGCCGGCCCGTGGTCGGGCGGCCTCAACCGGCTGGCGGGCGTCGGCGCCGACTTCACGATCGGTGTGCGTCCGCTGCGCGAGGAGGTCCACCAGGTCCCCGCACCGGACGTCCGGACCGCCGACCCCTTCCCCCTGGTCGCCGACCTCGACGTCGGCACCTACGTCCGCACGGCCCCCGGCGGGCAGCTCCTGGTCGGCGGAACCGAGCCGGACTGCGACCCGCACGAGTGGATCGACGACCCGGACGAGGCCGATCCCCGCCCCACCGCCCGGCGCTTCCGCACCCAGGTGACCCGGGCGGCACGCCGGTTCCCCGCGCTCCGGGTCCCCAACCGGCCCCTCGGCGCGGCGGGCGTGTACGACGTCGCCGACGACTGGACCCCGATCTACGACCGCACCGCCCTCGACGGCTACTACGTGGCGATGGGCACCAGCGGCAACCAGTTCAAGAACGCCCCGCTGGTGGGCCGCTACCTCGCCACCCTGATCGACCGGGTCGAGGCCGGGCACGACCACGACGGCGACCCGGTGCACTTCCGCTGCGACCACACCAGCACCGTGGTCGACCTGGGCGCCTTCTCCCGCCGCCGCCCGGTCCGGACGGACTCCGCGCGGACGGTCATGGGCTGATCGCGGGCAGCTCGCGCACCAGGTCCCCGACCACGCCGACCACGAACTCGGGCGCCTCGTGCGGGAAGTCGTGACCCGTCCCCGCCGGTGTGTACACCAGCCTCGACGCCGTCGACGCCGCCAGGTAGCGGACCCTGCTGCGGAGGTAGAAGCGGCTGATCCGCTCGGCCTCGACGGCGTCCCGGGCACCGGCCAGCACCGCCTCGCCGCCGATCAGGTCCCGCGGTACCACCAGCACCAGCGGCAGGTCCCCGAGGTCCCCGTCGTACACCACGGTGTCCCAGCCCACCTGTGCCAGCCCGGACGGCGACAGCTCGGCGAAGATCGACGCGGCGGCGCAGCACGGCCCGGTCCGGCCGCCGGGGCCCCGGTGCGCGCCGAACAGTTGCCGCACCGCCATCAGCAGGACGCCCCGGCGCAGCGCCGCGAGCTGCCCGTTGGGCGGCGCGAAGGCGATGACCTCCAGGGGCGTCGGGTCCAGCAGGACGAGCCCCGCCACCAGGTCCGGCCGGCGCCTGGCCACGTTCGCGACCAGTAGCCCGCCGAAGGAGTGGCCGACGAACACGAAGGGTGCCCGCTCCCCCGCCGCCTCCAGCGCCGCCGGCAGCTCCGCCGCCTCGGCGGCCGTCGTCCGGGGGAAGGGCCCGACGTCGCTCCAGCCCGTCCCCGGGCGGTCGACCAGTACCGACCGGGCCTGGGCCGACAGCATCGTGTGCAGTTCCCGGAGGTCCTCGCCGGGGGCGTGCCCGCCGGGCATCCAGACCACCGTCGGCCCCGCCCCGGCCCGCCCCTCGGCGAGGACGTGCATCCGGTGACCGCCCACGTCCACCAACCGCCCCGGCGGCGGATGCGCCCGCGCCTCCCGGGCCACCAGCACCAGGTGCCGAACGGCCCCGGCCGCCAGCAGCACCCCGACAGCCAGCGCCAGGCCAGCGAGCACCACCGACCAGGCCGCCCCCACCGCGAGGAGGCCACCGCCCGCCGCCGCCACCGCCAGCGCGACCGGCGCCCCGATCCAGTCCCGGCTCACCACCGCGAGCAGGGAGTTCGCCATTCGTCCGTCCCGTCGCATCGGCCCTCCGCGACAGCAGCGCGTCCGACAACTGCCCCCTGGCCTTCTCTTTCCCGCCCGCTCATGCCCTCACCCCCACAGTCCGGCATTCCGGGTACCCGGACGCACCCGGGGCCGGGCCGGTCGGCTGCCGGCCGGGCACCACCGGACCGACCCGATCCGTCCGGCCCCCTGGTCCCGGCTCCGTGACCGGTCGAAGATGGCGGCATGGGTGTCGACGAAGCGGGTGCCGGGCTGCTGGTGACGAACGTGCGCGTCTTCGACGGGACCGGAGCCGAGGCGGCGCCGGGGTACGTCCGGGTGGAGCGGGACAGGATCGCGGAGGTGGTGCTGGGCCGCCCCTTCCCGTCCGGTCCCGCGGGTGGGGCGACGGTGCTCGACGGTGGAGGCCGCACCCTCATCCCCGGGCTCACCGACGCCCACGTCCACCTGTTCGCGGCCGGCGGCACCATGGCGGAGCTCCAGCTCGCCCCGACCGGCACCGTCTACTACCAGGCCCTGGCCGCGGCCCGCTCCATGCTGATGCGCGGCTTCACCACGGTGCGGGACATGGCCGGCGACACCGAGCCGCTGCGGCGAGTGCTGGACCGCGGGCTGTTCCCCGGCCCGCGGATCTACCCGAGCCAGGCGGCCGTCTCCCAGACCTCCGGCCACGGGGACTTCGGGACGGTCCACGACGCCCCCACCGCCCTGGGCGGGCCGCCGGCCAGGAGCGAGCAGCTCGGGTTCACCCGGGTGGCCGACGGACCGGAACGGGTGCTCGCCGCGGTCCGCGAACAGCTCAGGAAGGGCGCCACCCAGATCAAGCTGATGGCCGGCGGCGGCGTCAGCTCGGAGTTCGACCCGCTGGACGTCCTGCAGTTCACCCCGGCCGAGCTGGAGGCCGCCGTCGCCGCGGCCTCCGACTGGGGCACCTACGTGACCGTGCACGTCTACACCTCCGAAGGCGTCCGCCGCGCGGTACGGGCCGGGGTGCGCTGCGTCGAGCACGGGCACCTCCTCGACGAGGACACCGTCCGCCACCTCGCGGAGCAGGGCGTCTGGCTCAGCACCCAGCCGTTCGAGGTCGACGACCACCACTACGCCTCCCCGGACAGCGCCCGCAAGAACCGCGAGGTCTGCGAAGGCGTCGCCCGCACCATCGGCTGGGCGGTGCGGCACGGCGTGCGGCTGGCCTTCGGCACCGACCTGGTCTTCGACCCCGGGAAGGCCCACCGGCAGAACGAGATGCTCGTCCGGCTCGGCGGCCACCTCGGCCCGGTCGAGGCCCTGCGGACGGCCACCTCCGGCAACGCCGAGCTGTTCCGCCTGTCCGGCCGCCGGGACCCCTACCGTGCCGCACCGCTCGGCGTCATCGCGCCGGGCGCCTGGGCCGACCTCCTGGTCGTCGACGGCGACCCGACCACCGACCTGTCCGTCCTCGCCGACCCCGAACGGAACCTGCGACTGATCGTCAAGGACGGCGTCGTCCACAGGAACGAACTCGGCTGACCCCCTGGCCGGCCGGTCAGACGTGTCGGCTGGTCAGGCGTGCCGGAGGCAGAGGGTTCCCCACTGGAATCCCGCACCGATCCCCGACAGCACATAGGTGTCCCCCGGGAGCAGGGCGCCTTCGGCCACGGTGGCGTGGAGCGCGGTGAACAGGCCGGCCGACCCGGTGTTGCCCAGCCGCTCGACCGTGACGGGGACGCGCTCGCGGGGAACGCCCAGGGCGGTCATGGTCTCGGTGAGGATGTTCAGGTTGGCCTGGTGCAGGAAGAAGTGCCGGATCCGGTCGACCGGCACACCGGCCCGGTGCGCGGCGCTCGCGATGCTCTCGGGCAGGCGGGTGGTGGCGGTGTTCCAGACGGCGCGGCCGTCCATCCGCAGATAGTGCTCCCCGGCGGCGACGGTGGCCGCCGTAGTGGGCAGCCGGGAGCCCCCGGCGGGGATCTGGACGCCGTAGGAGAGCTGGGAGCCCAGGTCGTAGGAGAGCAGGCCCGCTCCGGCCTCGTCGGTGCGGGTGAGCACCACGGCCGCCGCGGCGTCTCCGAAGAACACCCCGGCGGTGCGGTCGGTCGGATCGGTGACCCGGGAGGCGCAGTCGGCCGCGAGCAGCAGAACGGTGCTGATGGAGGGGTTCTGCAGGAGGTGGGCGGCGATCAGCACGGCCTGGACGCCGGAGGCACAGGCCGCCTGGGTGACGTCCAGGGACAGGGCGCGGTGGGCTCCGAGGGCGTCCTTGACGATCAACGCGGTCGACAGGAGCGGCTGGTCCCCGGTGTAGGAGGCGACGATGACCGCGTCCAGCTGGGCAGGCCCGACCCCGGCGGCCTCCAGGGCCGGGTGGGCCGCGGCGACGCACATGTCGGAGGTCGCCAGGTCCGGGGCCAGCCGCCGGCGCTCACGGATCCCGGTGCGGCTGGTGATCCACTCGTCACTGGTGTCCAGGGTGCGGGTGAGCTGCTCGTTGGTCACGACGGTCGGCGGAAGGTGCACCCCCGTCCCGGCGACGGCGAACGGCACGGGCAGGCCGGCGCCGGTCTGGTGGTGCAGCGTCTGCTCCACGGTGACGGTCACAGCAGGGTGCTCCGCCCGGATTCGATCGGTCCGCCGCGAGAGGCTCCCATGGTTCTTTTCCTTCCCCTGCCGGTCCGTCATTTTTCAGTACCGTCGCATCGTTCCATGAAACATCGGGGCCAGATGTCTCGTGGTAATCCGTAAGCGTGACGAAGCCGCCGACGAATTGACATCCAGCCGCCGTGATGTGCTATCGACCGGATTCCTGAAATGGATCCGCGCAGGAAAGATGAATACGCCGCTCTCGCAATTGACCGTCCACTCCGAAAAGTCGTACGAAAAGAGCGCGGATGACCGATCCAACGGCGTATCGGGGGTCGCCGATGGCGAAGACGTCGAATTGCGGGGCTCGACAGCGGCCCGGACATCATCGCCGCCGGTGGCTGCGGCGAGTCGCGAATCTCGATGGCGTTGCGGCGCTGGTGCTGCCAGGGTGTCCCCGTGCTGAAGAAGTTACTCTTCATGACTCTAGCCGGACATGGACACATCAATCCAATGGTGCCGTTGGTCGAGGAACTCGTACGGCGCGGGCACCAGGTGGACTACGCCACCGGAGCAGGCCACGCCGCCGCGGTCACCAGTGCCGGCGCACGCTGGTTGGAACTGCCGCCGCTGGAGCCGTTCACACCACCATCGAAGATCGGCCCAGAGGCCGTGGCCGGCTGGTTACGCCACTACTTCGCGGCGATGCGCGCGACCTACCCGGTGTTGCAGAAGTACTGTGCCTCGGAGCCGGTGGACGCAATCTGTTACGACACGACGAACTGGCCTGCCCGGACCATCGCCAGGAGGCTGGGGATCCCCGCCGTGCAGTGCTTCCCTCACCTCGCCTCGAACGAGGCGTACTCACTGGACCGGCAGTTGACCGCAGGGCTCGACACCGGCGATCCGGCGATGGCCTTGCTCGCCGCTGACTGTGAGGCCTTCTCCACCGAGTACGGCGTCCCGCTCGGTGTCGCCGACACCATGACGATGGCGGACGGGCTCAACCTCGTGTTCGTCCCGCGAGAGTTCCAGCCGGCCGCTGACAGCTTCGACGAACGTTTTCACTTCGTCGGCCCCTCGATGGGCAGTCGCGAGCAGACCGAGCACTGGTCGCCGCCCGACCCCGACGCGCCACTGCTGTATGTCTCACTGGGCACCGTCTTCAACGGTCGCCCGGAGTTCTACCGCGCCTGCATCGACGCCATCGCCGACGGGCCCTGGCAGCTGGCGATGACCGTGGGCGATACGGATGCCGCCGTACTCGGCGCCATCCCGAGCCGGGTGGACGTCCGGTCGCGGTTCCCGCAACTGGCGGTACTCCGCCATGCCACCGCCTTCGTATCGCACGCCGGGATTAACTCCGTTATGGAGGCGCTGCATTACGAGGTCGGCCTCGTCGCCGTCCCGCGGACACCCGAGCAGGCTGCCAACGCCGGGCGCCTGGGGGAACTCGGGCTCGGCGAATGCCTGGACGCCGACATGGTGAGCGCCGAAGCACTGCGGGCGGCGATCGACAGGGTCGCCTCAGACCCGGCAGTACGCGTCAGCCTTGCGGGAATGCGCCAAGCCATCCTGCGAAGCGGTGGAGTCACACGCGGCGCCGACGTGATCGAGCAGTACCTCCGTCAGCACTCCGTGTGACTCTGCGCTCCTGCGTCGCCCTCACCGGAAGCGGGTGCGGCCACCGCGTGATCGTCAAGAGCTGTGTGGACCGGTCGTCGCCGTCTCCGTCGACGGCGACCGCCTGGACTCCGGGACACCGGCGTTCACGAGGACGGCTGTCCCGGAGCATCGGTGGCGGCCGGTCCGGCACCAGGCCGGTCCGTCACCAGGTGGCGGGCAGGTGCAGGGGGCTGCGGGTGGAGGTGCCGAGCCGCCATTCGATCCCGGTGGTCGGCAGGGTGAGGCGCAGGCCGGGCAGGCGGGCGGCGAGACGGTGGAGGGCGATCCGCATCTGGAGGCGGGCCAGCCACGCGCCGGGGCAGAAGTGGGGACCGGCGCCGAAGGCCAGGGTGCCGGCTTCCAGCGGGTCGAACAGCCGGCTGAGGGAATCGGGTGGGAAAACGCCGGGGTCCCGGCCGGCGGTGGTGCGGTCGGCCGCGACGATGTCGCCGGCGCCGATGGTCACGCCGCCCAGCTCGACCTCCCCGGCGGTACGAAGGAGGCTTCCGGGGCGTTCCCTGTTGGCCCCCAGGGGGATGGTGTGCAGCAGCCGCTCCGCCGCCAGGGCGGCCGCCGCCTCGTCCGAGCCGATGCGGCTCCAGGCGTCGGGGCGTTCGGCGAGCAGGTAGAGCACCGCGTTGGCCAGCGTGGTCATGCTGGTCTCGTGTCCGGCCACCATCAACCCGCACACGAGGTTGACCAGTTGGCGCTCGGACACCTCACCCTCGCGGTCCGCGGCCCGGACGATGGCGCTGACCAGGTCGTCGCCGGGTGCGCGTCGGCGGCCGGCGAGCAGCCCGGCCACGTACGCGGTGAACTCCCGCATCGCGCGGCTGACTTCGACGGGGTCGCGGTCGGCAGTGGCGAAGGCGAGTTCGGTCCAGTCCCGGACGCGTTCGAGGTCCTCGCCGGGGAGGTCCATCATCCTGGCGATCACCGCGCTCGGCAGCGGCCTGGTGTACCCGGTGACCAGATCGGCCGGGGCGCCGAGCCGCACGAGGTCGTCCAGCAGCCGGTCGACCACGGAGGTCACCCACGGACGCGACCGCTCGATCGCGCCGGGGGTGAACGCCCGTTGGAAGACGCGGCGCATCCGGTGGTGCTCGATCCCGTCCTTGTGGAACATCGAGTCCCGGTCGCTGCCCAGGTTGGGCGTGTCACTCAGCCGCGGCGCGTCCGGGGCGAACAGCAGCGACCGCTTGAACCGGGCGTCCACGAGGGCCCGGCGGACGTCGTCGTAGCGCGTGACCAGCCAGATCGGAGTGCCGTTCGGCAACTGCTCACGGCGCGGCGGCCCCACGGGCGGCAGCTCCATGCGGTGCATCGGGACCAGCCGCATTCCGGGGGCAGTGGTTGTGAGGTTCTCGGTCTGGGGCAACGGTTCCCCCTGGGATCGTCGGATGGCTGCGGTGCGGTCGGCAGGCACCGGCGGCTCTCGGGCGGGTCACCGCCCGCCGTCGGCGTCGGACGGACGGGAACGGTGGTTCGCGGACGTCATGGTGGCGAAGCGGCAGCCGGGGCGCCATCCGGCCCGCGCAGGGTTCACCCGTCCGGCGGCAGGCGGGACGGACGTCCCGCCCCCGGTCCGACGGTTCCCCTACCCCTGTCCGCCTACCGCCGGCCGCTCGCCGCGAGCGGGCGGGAGCGCAGCAGGGCGCGGGTCGGCAGGGCCGTCGCGGCGAGGCAGAGGGCCACGGCCGCGGCGGCCAGCGGCAGGGCGGTGCCGGGCGGGACGTACGGCGGGGCGTCGGCGAGGCCCCGGGCGATCGGGACCAGGGTGATCCAGGCGATGAGGCCGCCGAGCAGCAGCCCGGTCGCGGCCACCAGCAGGGCCTCCCAGCGCATCATGCCGCGTATCTGGCGGCGGGTGGCGCCGGTGAGGCGGAGCAGGGCCACCTCGCGGCCGCGGTCCAGGACGGTCATCACCAGGGTGTTGGCGGCGGTGATCGCGGCGAAGCCGCCGAGGACGGCCGCCATCACGGAGTTCGCCCAGTCGCCGGCCTCGCGCCTGCGGTCGGTCTGCGCGACGTACCCGGCGCGGTCGGCCACCGTGAGCCCGACGACCGTGGCGGTCCCGGTGGTGGGGGCCTCGGCGGGGAGCTTCGCCAGCCGGGCGGCGACGTCCGCGCGGTCGGCGCCGGGTGCGTCCGCGACGAGCACCTGGCTGTCGTAGGCGACGGCGGCGTGTGCGGCGACGGCGGCCCGGGGCAGGATCAACTGCCCGAAGCCGAGGCCGCGTTCGTAGGTGGCGACGACCGTCAGCTGCGCCTGGGTGCCGTCTCCGAGCCAGAAGGAGGCGCGGTCGCCGACGCTGTGGCCGAGCCTGTCGGCGAGGGCCGCGTCGAGGGCGACGGTGTCCGTGCCCCGGGCGAGGTCGGCGAGCGAGCCGCTGCGCACGCCCAGGTCGAGGACCCGGGGCAGCCTCGTCGGATCGCCGGACACGCCGAGGGCGTTGGCGGAACGGAGCTTCCCGTCGGAGCGGTAGACGGCTCCGGTGCGCAGCACGCCCACGGCGGCTTCGACGCCGGGCACCTCGGCGGCCCGTTCGGCGGTGGCGGCGGGCAGGCCGAGACCGGTGGAGCCGAGCACGTGGTCGGCGACGACCCCGGCACGCAGCTGTTCGCCGGTGGCGTGCCCGACGCTGCTCTGGATGAACAGCATGGTGCCGCAGAAGGCGCTGACCATCACGATGGGTGTGATCGCGGAGGTCAGCCGGCGGGCGTCGGCCCGGGCGTTGTCGGCGGCCAGCGATCCGGCGGTGCCGCCCGCGCCCGCCCGCAGCGGCAGGCCGAGCACTCCGGCGGCGACCCGGGCCACCCAGGGGCCGAGCAGGGCGGTGGCCACCAGGAAGCACATGACCACGCCGAGCGCGGTGTTGGCGGCGTTCTCACCGCTCAGGCCGGCGGCGACGGCGGCCAGCACGACGCCGCCCACGACGGCCGCCAGACCGAGGAGGGCCCGCACCACGCCCGCCCGTCCGGCCGGCACCGAGGCCTCTCCGAGTGCCTGGCCGGGGCGCAGGCGGGAGGGACGGTGCGCGGCGAGGTAGCCGGCGGCCAGCGCGGCCAGCGAGCAGGTGGCGACGGCGACGAGCGCGGGGACCGCTCCGACGTCCAGTTCGACGCCCTCGGGGACGGCGCCGCGCGAGACCAGTCCGTCGAACCACCAGCGGGCCAGCGCCACGCCCGGGACGAGGCCGAGCAGGCCGGCGAGGGGTGCCACCAGCATCGCCTCGGTGGCGACCGTACGGCGGATCTGGCGGGGGGTCGCGCCGACGGCGCGCAGCAGGGCGAACTCGCGGGCCCGCTGACCGACGGCCAGGGCGACGGTGGACACCACCACGAAGACGGCCGTCATGGTGGCGGTGCCGCCGAAGGATCCGCCGATCGCGATCAGCAGCGTCCGGCTCTGCCCGAGCCCAGGCTGCTCGACGGAGCCGCGGTCCTCGCCGGTGACCACCCTGATCCCGGTGGGCGACGCCCCGGAGGCCCGCGGGCCGGCGGTGTCGCGCAGGGCCTCGCGGAGCCTGCGGGCGAGGTCCTTGGCGCCGACGCCCTCGCTCGGCTGGACGGCGATGGCGTCCACCCGACCGGGGTGACCGGAGAGTTGCCCGGCCACCGCGTCGGCGAACCAGGCCGTCGGGCCGGCGTTCTGCGGCGCGGCCAGGCCGGAGATCCAGTAGGTGCCGCTGCCGCCGGGCGCGACCAGGGTGAGGCTCGCGCCGGGTGCCAGCCGGGCGTCCCGTGCGGTGGCGGCGTCCAGGACCACCTCGTCCGGGCCGGGGGCGCGGCCCTCGACCAGGGTGTCCGCGCCGCCGGCGATGCCGAGCGCCGCGTACCCGCGCCCGGTCAGGCCGGGTGTGGCCGGACCCGGCTGGATCGGGAAGGCGGTGTCGGGACGGGCCGCCGCGACACCGGGCAGGGCGGCGATGCGCTGGGCCAGGGCCGCGTCCACCCGGGGCCGGTCGGGCACCGGCCGGTCGACGGCCTTCTCCTTCTTGTTGACCTTGCGGACGATCCCGATGTCCGGACCGGCCGCGACGACGACCGGCGCCTGCGCGTAGCGCACCGGGGGCACGCTCGCGGTGATGCCGGTCTGCAACAGGGTGCCGCAACCCATGATGACCGCGGCGCCGAACAGCAGGGCGACGAAGGTCCCCGCGAAGGAAGGCGGCCGGAAGCGCACCGAGGCGCGCGCGAGTCCGTTGCTCATGCCGCCGCCCCCGACGGGGCGGTGGAGCTGCCGCGGCCCGGCGCGAGGTCGACCCCGCGCACCGCGTGCACCGTCTCGCCGCCGCGCCGCACCGCGCGCGGTCCGATCGCGGGGCGGGCGGGGGCGTGAGGCTCGGGCGGTTCGTACTCCGGGCGGTGGTGGCGGGCTGCCATGGTGCTGCCATCCCTCGTGGATCGTGTCCGTCAGCGACGGGGTCCAGGCTAGGAACGGCGGGTGGGCACGAACCATGGTGGCGACCGGCGTGCGTGGGGTGGGGATAACCCCACCCCACGCGCGCGGGCCTCGGGCGGGCCGGACCGGCTCCAGCGGGCCTTGCCGCCCGGCCACGGCTCAGCCGCAGTGCTCGAAGCTGTAGCCGGTGTCACCGGTTCCGGAGAACTCGTTGTACTTCAGCCCCCCGATGAAGTCGATGCAGGCCCCCTTGGCGTACGCGTAGACCGGGCCCGCGTACTGGGTGTAGTTGCTGCCGACACCGTCCTTGATCCAGGTGCTGTCGCGGGAGCGCCGTATCTCGACGAAGATCTCGTGCTGGCCGCTGACGACCGCGTCGTTCCCGCGGGCGATCGCGCAGTTGTACCCGTTCCCGCTGTTGTAGTAGATGTCGATGAAGCCGACCACCGCGGCCACATTGTGGATGTCGTTGATCTCCCAGCTCCGCTTGAAGTCGTACGCGCTCCCGCACTTGTTGACCCGGGGGGAGGCGTGGGCCGCGCCGGCGGAGAGGCCGACGAAACCTCCGGCGAGGACGGTGGCCGCGAGGACCGTCGC